>DATLIF010000183.1:0-17948 GCA_035539575.1 Fimbriiglobus sp.
GCTCGTCGCCGACGGCCGCACCCTGCTGAAGAAGAACCAGCTCGCCGAGGCCCGCGGCAAGGCGAACGAGGCGAGCAAGTTCAAGGCCCCGTTCGGCCCGTCCGAGGACAGCCCGGAGGCGACTGTCTCCGCCGGCTTGACCACGCGGGGCGGCGGGGCGGACGGCACCTCGGGGGTGACGACCGACGGCGTGCCGGCCGGCTTCGCGGAGGCTGTCTCCGTCGAGCCGGGCACGGGGATCGGGCCGGGAGTGGGGATCGTGCCGGACGGAACGGCCGGCACGATCGGGCCCACCCCGGACGTGGACGGGGTCGTCGGACCGCCGGCCGCCACCACCTCGGGCGCGGTCGGGGCGGTCGGGATCATCGGTGGGTCGGTGAGAGCGACCGCGGCGGGGGCGCCGGTCTGCGCCTTCTTGACTGCCGCCAGCCGGTCCTCCATCTGCTTGGTGTAGAACCCGAGGTCGGTGGCGATCTGGTTCGCCATCGACAGGGCCACCTCGGCCTTCTTGTAGCTCTTGGAGCTGACCAGCGTCTCGGCCTCGCGGGTCAGGTCGTTCACCTGCCGCTTGCCGTCGGCCAGCACGTCGCGGAGCAGCGCCTCCGGGCTGTCCTCGGACGGGCCGAACGGGGCCTTGAACTTGCTCGCCTCGTTCGCCTTGCCGCGGGCCTCGGCGAGCTGGTTCTTCTTCAGCAGGGTGCGGCCGTCGGCGACGAGCCGGGCGGCGGTCGCCTTGTCGGCCGGGTTCGCGGCGGCCGGGGCCGTCGGAATCGGGTTCGCCTTCGGCGGGGTGGTCAGCCCGGCGGTCGTGACCTTCGTGCCGTCGGCCGGCTTGCCCTTGCCCGCGACCGGCTGGACGCCAGTCGTGAAGGACGGCTTACCGGTCGGGGCGAACGACGGCTTGCCTGTTTGGCCGGCCTTGGCGACCGGGCCGGCGGCGGGCGCCGGGGCTGGCACCTTGGCCAACTCGGATGCCGGCATGGTCTTGCGGAGCTGGGTCCGCGCGGCGTCGATTTCCTTGCGAACCTTGGCCGGGTCTTCGCCGACCAGGCCGTCCCAGAAGCCGGCCGGACCGGACAGGGCGACGGCCCGGTCGGCCATGGCGAACGCCTGGTTGTAGGCGGCCATCTTTTCGGCCGGGGCCTTGATGGCCGCTGCGCGGCCCATCAGGTCCTGGACCTGGCGGAGTAGTTTCTCGCCCTCGGCCTTGTCGGCCTTGGCGCGGGCGTCGCGGACGTCGTTCTCCAGCGACTCCGGCGTGTCGCCGAACAGCCCCCAGCGGCCCGACGGGTTGGCCGCGTCGGCTTGCCGGGCCAGGTCCTGGGCCCGGTCGAACTTGCCGGCCTCCAGCGCCATGCGGCCCTGCCGGAGCAGGTCCTTCGGGTCGGCGGCCCGGGTCTTGGCCGGGGCGGTCTGAGCCGGCCGGGCCGGGGCCTGGGCGACGGCCGGGACCGCGACCCCCGCGGCCAGCACCGGGGCCAGCAGCAGCCGGGCCGCGGTCGCACGCCACCCCCACTTGTTACCGTGGAACACCATGGCCTCCTTCCCCTCCATGTCGAGACCAACTCCCAGTGCCCGGCACATCCCCCCTCGCGCCCGGTCCCCCGCGAGGTGGGGTCCGGGTGCCGGGGCTACTCGTCGGCCGGCCGGGTCCCCCGACCCGGCCCCCCGGCCGCGGCAGCCTGCTCGTTCCGACCGGGACCGGCCCGGACGGAGAGAGTGTGTGGAAAGCGGGCGGGTGATAACGACCCCCCGATACCCGGTCAAGCGACTTTGGCAAGAAAACTTGAAGTTCCAGCCCTTCGGGATGTGAAGGCCGTAAGCCGGCCAAGGTGGCCACGCGGCGCGGGATGAGGGAGGGCGTCAGTCTGGGAGGGGCTCGCGTTAGCGGAGACAGGTCAGTAAGGATGGGGGTTCAGATGCGAGCGAAGAACCGCTCGCATCGACTGGGAAAACTGTGCGGGTGGCGGGAACTTTTCGTGGAGGTGTACGATTTTTGACGCCACTCCGGGAAAGCTGTTCTACGCTTGAGGGACCTGCGCCCGTCACCAGGCCGGCCGATCCGAACGGAGTCCCGTCCATGACGACCCCCGCGATGACACCCACCGACCCGGCCCCCAGCACGTCTCCGTCCCCTCTGGTCGCCCGCACCTACGGCGAGCCGCGCTTCCACACCGAAGGGGACGTGGCGGCGATCACGTTCGCGGCCGACGGCACCCTCTGGTCGGTCGATGAGTCCGGCGTCCTCCGCCACTGGACTGCCGAGGGGAAGACCCTCAAGCGGACCTTCCTGAGCGACCTGGAGACGCTTTGGTGCTTCGCACCAGGGGCGAAGCTCCTGGCCAGCGGCAACGACGACCTGCTTTTCTGGGACGTGGCGGAAGGGGCCTTGCTCGGCCGCATCGGTCAGCCGACCTGGGTGACAGCCCTGGCGTTCAGCCCGGACGGGCGGACCATCGCCAGCGGCCACGACGACGGGACCGTCCGCTTCTGGGACGCGGCCAGCCAGAAGCTGATCGGCGAGATCCAGGCCCACCCCGCCGCGGTCTCGGCGGTGACGTTCAGCCCGTCCGGCGGCCACGTCGCCACGGCCGGCGAGGACCGCATCGTCCGCGTCTGGGACGGCGACAGCCACAAGCGAGTCGCGGAACTCGCCAGCCACACCGACCGCATCCCGGCGCTGGCCTGGACGGCCGACGGGGAACTGCTGGTCTCGGCCGGGTGGGACACGTCGGCACGGGTGTGGAAGCTCGGCCAGCCGGACCCGCTGATGCTGCTCAACAGTCACGCCGAGCAGGTGATGACCCTGACTCCCGCCCCGAGTGGGCAGTTCCTGGCGACGGCCGACTCCGACCACGACATCCACATCTGGGGCGACCCGACGACGGCGAAGATCCACCACGTCCTCCGCGGGCACGTCGATGAGGTCAGTTGCCTGGCGTTCAGCCCGGACGGGGCGCGGCTCGCCTCAGCGGGGGCCGACCGGGTGATCCACGTCTGGGACGTGGCGACCGGCAAGCTGATCGCCGGCCCGAACCCCAGCGGCCGGCACGCGGTCGCTGTGTTCCCCGCCGGCGGCAAGCTCCTGCTGGCGAGCACCGGCGGGCCGGTCTTCCGGCTCTGGGACGTGGACACCGGCGCGGAGGTGCCCCCCAGCGGCGACGGCCCGGCGTACTCGACCGCCGCCAGCCCCGACGGCCGCTGGCTGGCTGTTGGCGGGATGGACCACTTCACCCGCCTCTACGACATGACCGCCCCGGGGGCCGAGCCGAAGCGCCTGGAGGCGACCAAGCCGCCGATCGGGGTCGTGGCCGTCCACCCGAATGGCGAACTCGTCGCACACACCAGCCCGGCCGACGGCCTCGTCTGGCTGTGGAAGACGACGACCGCCGAGCCGCTCCTGATCCTGATCGAGGCGGCCGACGGCTGCACGCTCGAAGGCGTCGCGTTCCACCCGGACGGCAACCGGGTGGCGGTCGGCGGCGTGGACTACCTGTCCACCGGCGACCGGGACGGTGCGGTCTGCGTCTGGGACCTGACCACCAAGGAAAAGCAGCTCACCCTGGACACTGGCGTCTACGCGGTGGCGTTCGACCCGCTCGGCCGGTATCTGGCCGGGGCGGCCCTGACCGACCGCGTGTATGTGTGGGACGCCAACACCGGAGACATGGTGTTCGAGTTGGACGGCCACCAGGGGCGGATCAACGCGGTGGCGTTCAGCCCGGACGGCAGTTACCTCGCATCCGGCGGGGATGACATGACCGTCCGGGTGTGGGACGTACTAAGCGGCCGGCTGATGATCGTGCGCGAGTTCGATACGCCGGTGCAGGCGGTGGCGTTCAGCCCGGACGGCTCGGCGGTGTTCACCGGCAACGGCAACACCACCTGCTACCGGGTCGAGTTCAAGAAGCTACTGGAGGAGTGATCGCCCTCGTCGCTGATCGGGAGAAAGTCGTGAAGCGGTTTTTCGGGCTGGTTCTGGCGATCATCGGGGGCGGCGTGTGCCTCTGGGCCGCGTCGTCGCTGCTGTTGACCGGGAAAGAGATTGAGATTTACGGCACCAGCTACCACGCCATGTTCCCGGGTCTGGTCGGCGTCACGCTGCTGACCGTCGGGATTCTGTTCCGGCAGGACTGACCGGCGAACGGCCGGCGTCAGCCGGCCGGTGGGAACCATTCACCGGCCGGCTGACGCCGGCCGTTCGCCCGAACTGCCTTCCACTGCCCGGATTGCGTGGTAAACTGGGTAAGGAATCCCCACCCGGCTAGCCCAGCCGGTCCTCTTCCCTGGCACCCGGAGGGTAGCCATGCGTCGAGCACGGAAGGCCCGACTGGTCCTCGTCGCGTCGGCCGCCTGGGCGGCCGCGTCCGGTTGCGACGCGCAACCCCGCGCCACGTCCAGCGAAGCTCGCACGGTTCCGACCGCCGTGGCGCCGGCCCGTCACGGGGACGATTACGTCCTCGCCCCGGCCCCGCAGGCGCACAAGCCGGACCTGGCCCGACTGGGTTTCGACCCGAGCACCCGGACGCTGACCCTGTACGAGTTGACCGACACCTCAGCCCGGTGGATGCTGGCGTCGCCGGCCACTCCGGCCGGGGTTCCGCTGGAGCGGGAATACAAGTTCCCGCCCGAAGTGGACCTGGACCTCGACCGGGTCGCCGTCTTCTACACAGTGCCGAACCGGCGGCCGTCCCCGACCGTATCTCTCCGCGAGATCATCGACGCCCGGGAGACCCGGGTGCTTCGCTGAGCCAGTGGGCAGTTGGCAGCCGGCAGTGGGCAGTCAAGATCTGCCTTCGTCTGCCTACTGCCCACTGCCAACCGCCAACTGACTCAGCCCCTTCCCCGGCCCCGGTCCCGCCGGTACTCTGACAACCTCTCGCCAGAGCCCCGACCCGGACCCCGGCCGCCCCATGCCTCCCACGTCCGACACGCTCGCGGTCCTGCAATCGACCCTGATTGACGACCTCCGCCGGTTCGCCCCCGAGTTAGTCCTGATCGGCACCATCCTGGCCATGCTGCTGGCCCGGATGGCCCGGCGACTGGCTTACGTCCACCTCGGGGCCGTCGCGCTGGGCGGTTCGACGGCGGCGCTGCTGGCGCTGCTCGCCCCGCACCTGGGCTGGTGGCAAAGCTCGTACTCGGCCACGGCGTTCAGCGGCCTGCTCGCGCTGGACCCGTTCGCCGAGTACCTCCGCGGCCTGTTGCTGGCGTTCGCGGTGCTGGCGGTCGTGCTCACCCGGATCACCGGCATCCCGGACGCCGAGGACTCGGCCGACTTCTACACGCTACTGC
Organism: Fimbriiglobus sp.; assembly: GCA_035539575.1. GTDB lineage: Bacteria > Planctomycetota > Planctomycetia > Gemmatales > Gemmataceae > DASSAT01. The sequence goes on from DATLIF010000183.1 coordinate 5,296, forward strand.
TCGGCGGCACGCTGGGCATGATGGTCATGGTGTCGGCCAACCACCTTCTGATGATCTTCGTCGGGATGGAGATGGCGAGCCTGCCGAGCTACGCCCTGAGCGGGTTCCTCAAGGGCCGGCGCCGCGGCAGCGAGGCGGCGCTGAAGTACGTCGTGTACGGGGCGGCGTCGTCCGGCGTCGCGTTGTACGGGATCAGCCTGCTGACCGCGCAGTTCGGCACCGGCGACTTGACGCGGGTCGCGGCCGGGTACGCGGCGGTGTTGCAGGGCGGCGGCTTCACCCCCGTGCTGGCGGCCGGGACGCTGCTGTTCCTGGTCGGGCTGGGGTTCAAGCTCGGGGCGGTGCCGTTCCACTGGTGGCTGCCGGACGTCTTCGAGGGGGCACCAGCCGAGGTTGGGGCATTCTTATCCGTGGCCTCGAAGGCCGCCGCGGTCGGGTTGACCGCGCGGTTCCTGATGACGCTGCAAGGCGCGGCCGACGACTTCGACCCGACGGTGTTGCCGCGGACGGTCGGCCTGGGCGTACTGGTCGCGGCTGCGGCGACAGCCACGCTCGGCAACCTGGCGGCGCTGACCCAGACGAACCTCAAGCGGCTCCTGGGTTACTCGACCGTCGCCCACGCCGGGTACATGCTGATGGCCCTGGCGACGTTCACCCGAACGGGCGTCGCGGCGGTGTTGTTCTACCTGGCCGCGTACCTGCTGATGAACCTGGGCGCGTTCGCGGTCGTGGCGATCGTCCGCAACCGCACTGGTCAAGAGACGATCGACGCGTTCCGGGGCCTGCTCGGCCGCTCGCCGGCGCTGACGGTCGCTCTGGCGGCGTTCCTGCTGAGCCTGCTCGGGATTCCGCCGCTGGTCGGGTTCGCCGGCAAGTTCCAGGTGTTTACCGCGGTGTACGAGGCCGGTCGCGACTACTCGCACCTGGGACAGCCGGACCTCGGCACCGCGTTCTACGCGCTGCTTGGCGTCGGGGTGGTGAACACGGTGGTGAGCGCCGGCTATTATCTGCGGGTGCTGCGGTCGGCGAGCCTCGACGAAGCGATCGAGAAGGACGAGAAGGGCGAGCCGGCCGCGCTGGGCGAGTCGTGGGAGGCGGCGATCTATGTCGCGGTCCTGGCCGTCGCGCTGGTGGTGGTCGGCGTCTGGTGGGATCCAATCACGGACCTGGCGGCGCGGGCGGTGGCCCTCTTGTAAGCGGAAACCGAGCCGCCACGGGGAGCGGCCCAGAACACGCGCTAGCCTGCCCTACAGGACTCCCTCCGTGGTGCGAGGGTCCGCGGCGTGATATCATCGCGTCAACAATAGGAGGACGCGATGGGCCCGACGATGAAGGATCTCGGGATTGACCGGCTGTCACCGGAGGAGCGGGTGAGCTTGGCCCTGGAGATCTGGGAGAGCCTCGGGGACGACCGCCCGGCAGGGCGGCTCACCCCGGACCAGCGGGCAGAACTGGCCCGGCGGGATGCCGAACTCGATAGCAACCCCCGGCAGGCTCTGACCTGGGAGCAGATCCGGGCGGGCATCGAGGGCGGTCGGTGAGTCTGCCGCTCGACTTCCACCCGGCCGTCCGCCGCGAGGCCGACGCCGGGTATCGCTGGTACGAACAGCAGCGGTCCGGACTCGGGACCGACTTCCTGGACGAGGTCGAGCGGGTGTTGGCCGCAATCACCGCCAACCCGGCCCGGTACGGGTTCGCCGACGGCGACGTCCGGGAGGGGCCACTGAACCGGTTCCCATACGCGATCTACTATCGGGTGCTGCCGGACCGCATCCGGGTTCTGGCCGTCTTCCACACGTCGCGCGATCCGTCCCTGTGGCAGTCCCGGGCCTGACCGGTCGCCGCGAGTTTGTGCCACGTCGGGGGGCCGGGCCACCCCGGCTCACCATTCGCCCGGCACTGGCTCGTTGCCCTTGCGGGTACTCAGAGCGATGAGCGTCTGGAGGGACAGGTTCGTCTTGATGAAGTGGACCGACCCGTCGGCCAGGGCGAAGTTCGCGCCGCCGTGGTGGTGGCTGCCGTAGGCGCTCACCCGCCGCCACGCCTTCATGTCCATCTCCGTCGTCCAGGTCACGGTCGGCGCCGGCACCCCCGGCGGCAGGACCGGCGGCGTATATCGGTCCTCGAAACCGTAGCCGATCGTCATGTTGCCGATCAGCAATAGCCCCAGTCCCGCCGTCTGAGGCAGCGGCGGCATCTGCGGCGGCTGGCTCCAGGTCAGGTACGACGCCGATCCGTTCAGCGGCAGAGACGGGGCCGGCTGGAGCGGCGCCCCGATGAAGCTGTCCAGGTTGCCGTCGCCGATCAGCCGCTCGCCGAAGAGGATCGTGTTCGATGTGCCGTCCTTGACGTCCTCGAACCGCCGCTGGTTCGGGACGGTCGGTGTGGCGATGCCGAAGAGCCCGTCCCCCTTGAGGAACGCCGGGTATGCGGGCACGTCGTCCCGGGCAGTGCCGGCGTTGACCCCGTAGGTGGTCGCCCCGAGCACCATCGGCCCGAGTTGCACGGGGTTCTGCTCCACGTTCGACACCGGGCAGACCAGCACCCGGATCGGGGCGGCGGCCGGGGAGCCGGCGCCGCCGTAGTTGGCCGCGGGGTTGGCGAAGTCCCAGCGGGCGTGGACAGCGCCCTGCTCCAGGTGCGGCAGCAACTCGATGTACAGCGAGGTGAACTTGCCGCCGACGTGGGCGATGCCCGGCGGCAGCTTGCCGTGGGTCGAGTGGTAGTTGTGGGCGGCGGTGGCGAGTTGCTTGAGGTTGTTCTGGCAGGAGTTGCGGGCGGCCGCCATCCGGACCTTCTGGATCGCCGGCAGCGTCAGCCCGATCAGCACGGCGATGATGGAGATCACCACCAGCAACTCAATGAGCGTGAACGCCGACCGGTTCCGGGTACGCTGGGACATGCCGACCTTCGGGGGTGAGCTGGGCGCCGGGCGAGTCTGGGTCGAGATTACGGCCGGACCGGTGCCGGAGCAACGGGAAAATGACTAACCACAGAGGCACAGAGACACAGAGAAGACAGGAGATCGGGTCAGAATAGATTCAGCAAATTAGAGGATCATGCGCTTGATGCCATCTTTCAGGACGGGAACGTTGAAGTTGATAAGTAGGCCCACCTTCGTCCGGGTCAGCCGGAGGTAAGTCAAGAGTTGTGCGTCGTGGACCGGGATCAGTTTCTCGACGGCCTTCAACTCCACGATCAACCGTCCGGGGATGTAGATGTCGAGCACGAACTCGTCAGGCAGGGCCACGCCTTTGTAGACGAGTGGCCGCCGGGCCTGTGGCTCGAATTCCAGCCCGCGGAGTCGGAGTTCATGTTCCAGGCACGCCTGGTAGACGGATTCGAGTAGTCCTGGCCCCATCTCCCGATGGACCTCGATCGCCGCGCCGATCACGGTCGCGGTGATCGGGTCGCGCTCGTCCGTCATCACGATTCTCTCCGGTCTTCTCTGTGCCTCTGTGCCTCTGTGGTTAGTCTTCTATCCGATGAACTGCTCCAGGAACTTCCGGCTCTGCCGCAGGGCGCGCTTGCGGTCGGCCAGGGAGCCCTCGTAGGCGCGGTCTTCGACCTCGACCACCACCGGTCCATCATACCCGGCGTCAGTGAGGGCCGCGAAGAACTCGCCCCAGCGCACGTCCCCCAGCCCCGGCAGCTTCGGGACGTGCCAGCCGAACCCCAGCACCCCGACCTGGTACAGCCGCTCCTGGTCGATCCGCTCGTCCTTGGCGTGGACGTGGACGATCCGCGGCGCGAACTCCCGGATCGCCCGCGGGGTGTTGATGAGCTGCCAGACCAGGTGCGACGGGTCCAGGTTCAGGCCCAGTGTGTCCCCAGGCAACAGCTCGAAGAGCTTTCGCCAGATCTCGGGGCCGTTGGCCAGGTTCTTGCCGCCGGGCCACTGGTCGTCGGAGTACAGCATTGGGCAGTGCTCGATCCCGACCTTCACACCGGCCGCCTGGGCCTCCTTGAGGATCGGCGGCCAGACCTCCTTGACCAGCTCGTAGTTCTCGGCGACGTTCCGATTCCAGTCGCGGCCGATGAACGTGTTCACCACACCAACCCCGATCTTCGGGGCGGCGCGGATGACCTTCTTCAGGTGTTCGACCGCCATCTGCCGGTGGCTGGGGTCCGGGTCGAGCGGGTTGGGGTAGTAGCCCAGGCCGGAGAGCTTGACCCCGTGGATGCGGAGCAGTCCGCGGACGTGGTCGGCGTCCGCGACGGTGAAGTCGGTCACGTCGATGTGGGTGACGCCGGCGTAACGGCGGTCGGCCTTGCCGGGCGGCCAGCACATCGGCTCGACGCACTCGAACCCCTCGTCGGCCGCGAACGCGAGCACCTCTTCGAGCGACAGGTCGTGGAGGATGGCGGTAACGAACCCGATCTGCATGGTGACACCCGGAAGGGACGATGTGTGTGGGGCTTGCCCGGATTATGCGCGAATCACGGCACCGCTTCCAGCAATTCCACCTCCGGGACGTGCCGCCGGAGTTCCTGCTCCAGTCCGGTGAGGATCGTCGGGACTGACATGCCACAGGCGACGCAGGCCCCGCCCAGCCGCACCGAGGCGATGCCGTCGGCGACCGCGACCAACTCGACGTCGCTGGCGGCCAGACCCAGCGACGGGGCGGCGTGGATCCGCAGGGCGTGGGCGACGCGGTCCGTCAGTGCGTGATCGGGCATTCGCCTCTCCTGTCTCTGGCGGGTTCGACGGGGACGCGGCGGGCGGCTAAACTCGACGGCGTCGCTCGCGCCCCGGAGGTCCGCCGATGGCCCGGACTGTTGTACTGGTCGCCGCCCTGTTCGCCGTCGCCGCGGACGAGCCGAAGCTCAAGCCCGACCCGCCGGCGAAGGCGGTCGAGTGGCCGGCCACGCTCCCGGAGTTCGACCTGCCGGGCGGCGATTACTCACAAGCCCTACTATCCGCCGACAACGCCGGGCCGTTCGTCCTGACCAGCACCTCCGCCGATCGGGGAAAGCAGACGACGCGGGCGGTGTTCGACCTGCGGACCGGCAAGAAGGTCGGGGAGTGGAAGTCGGACGACCCGACGACCGGCTCGCACGCCCTCAGCCCGGACGGCAAGACCTACGTCGCGCTGTTCGTCCGCAACCAGCCGATGCCGGCCGGCGTGCCCCAGGCGACTCAGCGGACCGTCGCCGCCTACGACACGGCCACCGGCAAGCGGCTCTGGTCGATTGACCTGGCCGGGTACGCGAACCGGGTCCTGTTCACCGGCCCAGACAGGGTACTGATCGACCGGGTCGATCCGAAGTCCGGGCCGGAACTTCACGACGCCCGGTCCGGCAAGCGGCTCCGGGAAATCGTGCTCGACCCCAAACGGCGGCCGTCCATCATGGCGGCCAGCCCGGGCGGTGCTTACCTGGCAGCCCACGCGGCGGGGGCCGTGATCCTGTTCGATACCGCCACCGGGACGGAGGCCGCGCAGCTCACGCTGCCCCAGCAGCCGGGTAACACATTCACTCAACTCCGGGCGCTGACCTTCTCGCCGGACGGCCGACGGCTCGCCGGGCTGTACGGGTACAGCCCGACCGTGCGGGTCGTCGGCTGGGATCTGACCACGGGGTTGCAGGACGCCGACGCCGTGCTGCCGGGCCCGAGGTCGTACTCGGACCCGATCCTGCGCTGGACGGCGGACGGCAAGGCGTGGCTCGTCTCCGGCCTGGGCGTGATCGACCCGGACACCGGGGCGGTCCTGTGGCGGATGACGACCGCGAGCGGATACCCCTCCCTGAGCGTCCTCGCGCCACTCAGCGCGGACCGGATGATGCAGATCACTATGGGGCCTGGCCGTGTCCGCCGGGTCGAGGAGGTCGCGTTGCCGAAGGGGAGGATTGCCGCGGCCCTGAAGGCGGTCCGGGCCGGCGGGCTGGCGGTGGACGGCTGGCTACCGACGCTCGCAAAAGCGGACCGCTCGGCCGCGGACCAACTCACCGTCCCGGCCCGGGCCGACGACTGGACGTACCAGCCCGACCCCGCCCCGGCGGCCGGCCGCAAGCCGCTGCGGCTGCCGGTGCCGGCCGGCCTGGTCGCGTCAGCCCACGTCGTCGGTACGGCCGCCGTCTGTGAGCTGGCGGACCCGGCCACCGACTCGTTCGCTCCGCGGCACCTGGTGCGGGTGGACCTCGCCACCGGGAAGCCGACCGGCCGGGCCGAGCTGCCGCACGTCGCCCGGCTGGCCGATGTCGCCCCGGACGGGGCCGCTGCCGTCACGGTCGATGCCGAGGATCACCGGCGGCTGGACGTCTGGGACCTGGGCGCTGGCGCCCACGTCGCCGGGTGGCGACCGGCCGCGGTGCGCGAGCCGGGCGGGGAGTTGCTTTACGTCTCGATGCTGTCGGCCGACCGGGTGCTGACGCTGACCCGCGGCGGCGACCTCGCTGTCTGGTCCGTGCCGCAGGCGAAGGCGGTTTACACCACCCGGTTGCCGGGGCTGGGCGTGCCGGCACGGTCGCCGGGGCGGAAGTACCTGTTCGCCCTCCAGGGGGACACGGTCCGGGTGATCGAGGCCGCCACCGGCAAGCTCGCCGGCGACCTGCCGACGGACGCGGCCCCGCCGCCGGCGTACCCCCTGCCGCCGTACGCCCTGCCGCCGGGGCCGTGGTCGTTCCCGCCGCTGGCCCTGCGGCCCGATGGGGGAGAGCTAACGGCGCTGCTCACACAACCGGCCGGCCTGCCCCCGCAGCTCCGCCGCTGGGATCTCAACACCGCCAAGCTCAGCTACCGGTCCGCGATCACCGGGCCGGGCGTCTCGCCGGCGGTATCGCTTCGCTACGCCGGCCCGGACCACCTGCTGCTGGCCGACAAGGATCTGCTCGGCCTGGAGTCCCGCGACGTCGAGTGGCGATACACCCGACCGCAGACAGTCCAGCCCGCGACCTCGGCCGACGGCCGTTACTGGTATGTCGTCGGCGACTTCTCCCATCAGGCCGCGGCCATTGCCGGCGCCGGGCCGGCGGAGGCACTTGCAACCGCCGTGCTGGTCGCCGCGGAGTTGCCGCACCCGGCTGCGGTCGCTGCCCGCCAGGCCGTGGCCGCGAACACCGCCGACAACCTGCTTGGGCCGGGCAAGGCGGTCCGCCTGAAGCTCGACCTGGCCGGCGTGCCGGGCGACAGGGTGACGGAGTCCGTGCGCGCGACGCTGACCGACGTCCTGAAGGAGCGCGGCCTGAAGGCGACCGACGACAAGGCAGCCGTGGTCCTGACGGCCTCGGCCCGGGTGATGCCGAACGGGCCGAAGCTGGCCGTCCGCAAGCTGCTCCCTGGCGAGACGGGGGCGGGCACGGCCGAGAAGGTCGAGGTGCCCTACCTGGCGACCCGGCTGGAGTTGACGGCGGACGGCAAGAGCGTCTGGACGGGCGGCGAGGTGCAGATCCCGCCGCCGCTGAACCCGCAGCCGTTCCGCCTTCCGGCGAAGGACACGGACCTGACGGCGTGGCTGCGGGAGCGGTCCTGGGCGCGCCTGTCGGACGCCTGGGGCAAGCTGAACCTGCCGCGGACGCTGGTGCGAACCCCCGCCGGGCTGGTGACGCTGCCGGGCACGTCCGAACTCGGCCCGGAGGGACCGCGACCATCGGAAGGGGGACGGCCATGATTCGAACTTTGGCGGCCGTTCGGACGGTGGACACTCGCACGCTCAGGTTCAGCGAGTTATGATGCGAGGCTGCGTCTACATGCTGGCCGGACCACATCCAATGTACGATCTACTGCGGCGAAGACCGTGGTCATGCAATGACTTGGGACAAACACACGAAGCCGCCCTCAGACCTCTGTCCAGGACGGTACTGTTTTCTGTGGGTGCCACCGGGCGGTGCCGCCGATATGTCTGGCCGACAGTACCAGTCTTTCGACGAGGCGATTGTCCGCTGTGACGATTGGGTGGAGTTCCCGCGCGGCGGTTGTGCGTGCGGGTTCGGGGTGTGTACTCGCCTGGACCCGGTGGCAGGGGACCACGACTGGTACGAACCCTGTGAGCCGGCTCTGGAGCGGGACGGGTTACCGTGGTTCTACTTCATTCCGTCGGTAGATAAGCTTGCCCCTGAGTTCCACGAGCAGTACCTCCGCGAGTCGCAGGCCCTCTGGGGCGACTAACAGGAACTTGTCTGAGCAGGCGCCGGGCGTCGGGTGCCATGCCCACGCAAAGCCGTGGGCATGGCACCCGTGCGGTTCGGAATCGGCTCGACCGGCGCGACTTGCTCGCCCTGCCGCGGCGAGCTAGGTTGATCTGCCCCGGCTTCCGCCCCCGTCCGGCCGGGTTGTCTCGCCCGTCTTGCCTACGGGGGTTCCCGTGCCGCGCCGCCACGCACTTGCCGTCGTCCCGACGCTCACCACCCTGGAAGACCGGACCGTCCCGGCCGGGACGGTCAGCGAACTGATCGTCGTCGATCAGATCGGCTGGCGTGCCGATAGCCCGAAGGTGGCCGTCTTCACCGACCCGGTCAACGGCCAGAACAGCCCGGCCAGCTACACTCCGGGGGCGACCTTCCAGGTCCGCCGGACCGGTGATGACACGGTCGTGTTCACCGGCGCCGTGGTCCAGTGGGGCGGCGGCGCCGTCCACGGCCAGTCCGGCGACCGCGCCTGGCACGGCGACTTCTCCGCCCTCACCACCCCCGGCGAGTACTACGTCTACGACCCGGCCACGGATAAGCGGTCGTTCGCCTTCCGCGTCCGCGGTGACGTGTTCAACCCGGTGCTGAAGACCGCCGGGCGCGTGTTCTTCTACCAGCGCAGCGGGTTCGACAAGCTGCCGCAGCACGCCGGCCCCTGGAGCCACGCGGCCAGCCACCTCCAGGAGCGGACCGCCCAGCGGATCGTCGGGTCCACGCCGCAGGGGCCGGGCACCGCCCGCGACCTCAGCGGCGGGTGGTGGGACGCCGGCGATTACAACAAGTACGTCCCGTTCACCACCGGCGTGCTCTGGGACCTGCTCTCCGCGTACGAGTGGAACCCGGCGGCGTTCACCGACGCCTGGAACGTCCCGGCCAGCGGCAACGGCACCCCGGACCTGCTCGACGAGGTGCGGTGGGAGCTGGACTGGCTGTTGCGGATGCAGCTCACCGACGGGTCCGTCATCAACCGCGTCGGGCAGACCAGCTACGACGTCGGCAGCGGCCCGACCGCGGACACCCAGCCGCACTACTACACCGCCGCGACGACGTGGGCGACCGCGTCGTTCGCCGCATCGACCGCCCATGCCGCGCGGGTGTTCGCCCCGTTCGACGCGACCTACGCGGCCACGCTCCGGCAGGCCGCCGAGCGGGCCTGGGGCTACCTGACCGCCACCCCGACCATGCAGCCGGCCAGCGGCAGCGATGGCGGCAACCTCGCCGCGGCCGCGGCCGGCGGCAACGCCGGCATGGACCTGCGGCTACGCATTCTCGCCTCCGCGGAGTTGTGGCGGCTGACCGGGACGGCGAGCTACAAGACCTACTTTGAGGCGAACTACCGCAGCACCGCCGCCCGCGAGAACGGCTTCCACCCGATCCTCGACAACCGGTTCGACCCGTCGGTCGGGACGGACCTCAACCGCGCGCTGGTCACGTACTCGCTCACACCCGGCGCGACAGCAGCGATCGTGACCGAGTCCAAGACCGCGCTCAAGAACCACATCGACTGGATCATCCGGCCGGAGTACGCCGCGAACGACCCGTACCGCGGATTCATGTGGGACGGCCACTACACCTGGGGGTCCAACCAGCTCAAGGCGAACTGGGCGAACCTGCTCACCTACGCCATCAAGCTCGGCGTCGGCACCGCGGCCGAGCGCACCGAGTACCGGGCCATCGCCGAGGAGTACCTACACTACTTCCACGGCCGCAACCCGATGGCCATGACGTACCTGACCAACGCCGGAAGTCTCGGCGCGGATCGCTCCCCGATGGAGGCGTACCACGGCTGGTGGCCGGACGGCTCGGCCCTGTACGACGGGGCCAACTCCACGTACGGCCCGGCGCCGGGGTACGTCGTCGGCGGGTCGAACCAGTTCTTCGGCGTCTCCTGGGTCGCCCCGCCGTTTGGCGAGCCGCCGATGAAAGCTTACAAGGACTGGAACACCGGGTGGAACCCGACCCGGCAGGCGAACGAGAACTCCTGGGAGATCAACGAGCCGGCCATCTACTACCAGGCGGCGTACCTGCTGCTGGTGTCGCAGTACGCGACCACGTCGGCGGCGGTCGAGTCAGTGAGCGTCAACGGCGGGGCGGCCCAGCGGTCGCGGGTGACGGAGATCACCGTGACGTTCGACGCGGACGTGGACCCCGGCGCGTTGGCGACCGCGTTCACCCTGACGCGGACCGCGGGCGTCGCGACGGTCGGCACGATCGCCGTGGCCACGCAGGTCGTGGCCGGACGGACGGTGGCGACCCTCACCTTCTCCGGCGCGAGCACCGACTTCGGCTCGCTCTCCGACGGCCGGTGGACCCTGACAGTGGACCCGGCGAAGGTGGTCCGCGCCGGTGCGGCGATGGCGGCCGACTTCGGCCACCAGTTGCACCGGCTCTACGGGGACGTGAACGGGGACGCGGCGGTCAACGGCTTCGACTACAGCCGCTTCCGCACCGCCTACGGCGCCACGGTCGGGTCCGTTGCGTACCGGGCCGACCTGGATTTCAACGGGGACGGGGCGATCAACGGCTTCGACTACAGCCGCTTCCGCACCCGCTACGGCGTCGTCCTGCCGTAACGCCGGGCGGCATAGCCGCCGTGTGGTTTGCTATCAAAGATTGCCAGTCTGTTTATTCAAGTTTGCTTTTCAATATTCCTTTGCCTTCCCCGCCCGTCGGGGGTTAACTCTTCGCTGCGGGGTTGCCGGGAAGCTTTCCCCTCCCCCGTCCCAGCGTTCTCCCCGGGAGATTACCGCGATGAACCGTTCGTACATCGCCCCGGCGGCGTTCCTTGCCGTCGGGACCGCGCTCGGGTGGGCGGCCGCCGCCGGCCGCCTGGACTTCTCCCGAACGGCGACGGCTTCTGTCGCACGAGCCGTACCGACCCCGGCGACGCCCTGCTGCGGCGCGGGCGTCGGCCCGGTTGCCCTGACCGCGATCGCGGCCCACAACGAGAAGGTGTCGGCGAACGTCCAGAAGGACGGCAAGAAGCCGAACATCCTGGTCATCTGGGGCGACGACATCGGCCTCTGGAACATCAGTGCTTACAACCGCGGCATGATGGGCTACCGCACGCCGAACATCGACCGCATCGCCAAGGAGGGCGCGATCTTCACCGACCACTACGGCCAGCAGTCCTGCACCGCCGGCCGGGCCGCGTTCATCACCGGCCAGAGCTGCTTCCGCACCGGCCTGCTCAAGGTCGGGCTGCCGGGAGCCAAGGAGGGGTTGTCCGAGAAGGACCCTACCCTGGCCGATCTGCTCAAGCCGCAGGGCTACGTCTGCGGCCAGTTCGGCAAGAACCACGTCGGCGATCGCAACGAGCACCTGCCGACCGTCCACGGGTTCGACGAGTTCTTCGGCAACTTGTACCACCTCAACGCCGAGGAGGAGCCGGAGAACCCCGACTACCCCAAGAACCCCGAGTTCAAGAAGAAGTTCGGCCCCCGCGGCGTGCTCAAGTGCGAGGCCACGGACAAGGACGACCCGACCGAGGACCCGCGGTTCGGCAAGGTTGGCAAGCAGACGATCAAGGACACCGGCCCGCTCACAAAGAAGCGGATGGAGACGGTGGACGACGAAGTCACCAAGGCGGCCCTCGATTTCATCGACCGGCAGCACAAGGCCAGCAAGCCGTTCTTCTGCTGGTGGAACTCGACACGGATGCACATCTTTACCCACCTGAAGGAGCAGTCCGTGGGAAAGACAGGCCTCGGTATCTACCCGGACGGCATGGTCGAGCACGACGGGCACGTCGGCCAGTTGCTCCAGAAACTCGACGAACTGGGCATCGCCGACAACACGATCGTCATGTACTCGACCGACAACGGGGCGGAGGTCATGACCTGGCCGGACGGCGGCACGACGCCGTTCCGTGGCGAGAAGAATACCAACTGGGAGGGCGGCTACCGGGTGCCGTGCATGCTCCGCTGGCCGGGCACGATCAAGCCGGGCACCGAGATCAACGACCCCACGTCGCACGAGGACTGGGTCACGACCTTGGTAGCGGCCGCCGGCGACCCGGACGTGAAGGAGAAGCTCTTGAAGGGGCACGAGGCCGCCGGGAAGACGTTCAAGGTCCACCTCGACGGGTACAACCTGGTCCCGTTCCTCAACGGCGAGGTGAAGGAGTCGCCGCGGAAGGAGTTCTTCTACTGGACCGACGACGGCAATCTGGCCGGTCTGCGCTACGAGCGCTGGAAAGTCGTGTTCATGGAACAGCGTGCCCACAGCCTCGAGGTCTGGCAGGAACCGTTTGTGACTTTGCGTTTTCCCAAGCTGATCTGTCTGCGGAGTGACCCGTTTGAGCGGGCGGACCACGACGGGATTGGCTACAAGACCTGGCGCGCCGAACGCTTGTTTGCGCTGGTCCCCGCGCAGGCGTTCGTGGCCCAACACCTGCAAACCTACAAGGAGTTCCCGCCGCGGCAAAAGCCGGGCAGCTTCTCCCTCGACCAGGTGCTGGCGAAGTTGCAGGAGGCGGGCGGCGGGGCGAAGTGATCGATCCGCCGGGAAAATGAAAGGGGGCAGGC
>DATLIF010000184.1:0-7045 GCA_035539575.1 Fimbriiglobus sp.
GGCGGCCCGAGTCCGAGTCGGGGGCGGCAGGCTTCGCCAGGACGAATCGCCCGCGTCCTGGTGAATCCTGCCGTCCCCGATCGTTTTTCCAGTCATCGCTTCTGTTGGCGATCCAGCCAGCCTGCCAGTTCGCCTGTGAGCTGTCCACTGTTGTCCATTCGCGGCACCTTGTGCTGGCCGCCCTCCTTCCCGCGTGACCTCATCCAGTCGGCGAACCCGCCCGGCGGCACCACCCGTACGGCCGGCCGCGCCATCGTCAGGTCGCCAACACGGTGCGCCGCGTAGTCCTCATTCAGACGGCACAGTTCCCGGTCCAACTCGTCCGTGAAGCGATCCAGGTCGGTCGGCTGCTGGCCGCGGAACTCGACGAGGTACAGGTGATGGCCGGGCTTTCGCGGTTCGGTCGGGAACACCGGGCCGACGTGGTGGTCCACGGCGTCCGCCCCGCACGCCGCCGCGGCGTGGGCCACCGCCCGGTCCACCTCTTCCTGAATCAGGTGCTCACCAAAGGCTGACAGGAAATACTTCGTCCGGCCCGTGAACCGCAGGAGCGGTGGTGTCTTGCTCTCGAAGCTGACCGTGTCTCCCAGGAGGTAACTCCAGAGCCCGGCGCAGGTCGTTACCAGTACCGCGTACTGCAGCCCCGGCTCCAGGGTGGCGACGGTATGGCGGGTCGGGTGGTCGGACCCGAGTTCACCGACCGGCACGAACTCGAAGAAGATGTCGTGGTCGGGGATCAGCCGCAGCAAGCCGTGCCGCGGATCCTCGGCCGCAACGTATCCCTCGGAGCACGGGTAGACCTCGCAAAAACTCACCGCGTCGCTACCGATCTCTCGACGGAACAGTTCGCGGTACGGGTCGAACTTGGTCCCGCCGTGAACCACCAGCCGCAGTTTCGGCCAGACCTCCGCCACCGTTCGCTTTCCAGCGATCTGTTTCACCCGGTCGAACAGGGTCAGCACCCACGACGGCACGCCACTGATCGCGGTGATCGACTCCGCCACGGACCGCTCGGCAAGCGTCTGCAGCTTGACCTCCCAGTCGGAGAGCAGGCTCAGGTCCAGCGGGGGGAAGGAGTACGGCCGCATGAAGTCGGCGACCTCCTTAGCAGCGATGCCGCTCAGGTCGCCGGCGAAGCTCCCGTCGTCCTGCGTCCGCAGGTCGGTACTGCCGCCGAGGAAGAAGAACTTGCCGGTGAAGAGTTCGGCCTTCGGGTGCGCGTGGCGGAAGAGTGCCATCGTGGTCAGCGCGGCCCGGTGGTTGGACTTCACCATCTCGCGGGAGACCGGGATGTACTTTGTCGTGCCGGTCGTGGTGCCGGACGAGAGGGCGTAATACGGGACGAACCCGGGCCACGTCACACCGCCGAGACGGGGGTAGGCGTCCTGCCAGTACCCGGACCAGAAGGCATCGTAATCGCGGACCGGCACCCGGCTCTGGTAGTCGGCCACCGAGCGGATCGAGGCAAAGTCGTGATCGCGGCCGAAGCGGGTGTCAGCCGCGGTGCGGACTAGCCGCAACAGAGTCGCGTCCTGCACGGCGCCCGCGTTCATCGCGTCGAGCCGGGCGACCCGGCGGTGGGCGACCTGAACGAAGGCGGCGTCCGCGGCCCGGCGGACGACGCGCGAGCCGGCCAGTGGCGCCAGCCAGGCGGTCCGACCCATGATCGACCCTCCACGGTACGGAAAACGCCGCGGCCCGCGGGGACAACCCGCGGGCCGCGGCGTCTGGTCGGCCGGGACGTTACGCGGCCGTCGGCGAGCGGAACCCGCGGCAGACGTACACACCCGCTGGCGGGAAGTTCAGCGGGACCAGTTTGAACCGCACGTCCTCGAAGTACCCGCGATACAACCCGCGGTACACCCACGGCATCACGGAGAGCTGACGGAAGCTTCCGGTCGGCGCCAGGCACCGGGAGGCGCTGGCCAGCACGCTGTCCCGCAACTGGGCCGGGAACGACGGCAGCGGCAGCCCGGAAAGGACGTGGTCCACCTGCCGGATGCCCCGGTCGGCCAGCAGCTTGTCGAGCTGGCAGGCGTCCCCTTCGACGATGTCTACGCCCGGGAACTTGGCCCGAAGCCGCTTACAGAAGTCGGGGTCGAGTTCGACAACTACCAGTCGAGTGTTCGGTCGGGCACGGGTAACGAGTTCCTTCGTGATCGGGCCGGTCCCGGCCCCGAGTTCAACAATGCACCGTGCCCGGTCGAAGTCGATGCCCTTGCAAGTGGTCCGGGCGAGGAACCGGGAACTGGGAACGAATGAGGCGATGGACGTGCCGTGCTTCGCGAACTTGCGGAGCATCAGCCACCAGTCGGGGGAGGTCGGGTCGTGTGGCCGATGGGTCGGTGGGGTTAAGCTCATTGTGGGGGGTACTCGGGGCTGTCGTGTCGGTTAGCGGCCGGGTTTGAGCAGTTGCGACCACCGCGGGTGCGCGGTCGGCCGGGGCGACTTCAGAAAGTGGGCCACGTGTCGGTTGATCAGCCAGTGCCGCTCGATCTGCGGGGCGTGCCCGCAGTTGGGGATCGCCAGGAAGTGCCCGTTGGGGAGTTCCTTGGCGGCCTCCGCCGCCGTCGTCGGGTCGCAGATCCGGTCCCGCTCGCCGGTGATCAGGAGCGTCGGGGCCTTCAATTCCCTCATCCGCGGCCGGACGGTGAACTCCAGGGTGCCCCGCACCGTTCGCAGTAGCCCGGTCTTCCATTTCCGACTGTTCAATGCCAACTTGTAGTACTTAACCAGGTCGCGGTCAACGTACCGGGTCTTGTGGAAGACGCTGCGAACGACCGAATACATGTCGTTGCGCATCACCCCTTCCATGATGGGCAATCGCTCCTGGTCGCCCATGCCTGACGGGCAGATGAGGACCAGCCGGTTCACCAGTTCCGGGTGCTGGACCGCGAACTCGACCGCCACCTTCCCGCCCAGGCTACTCGAGACCAGGTGGTACGGCGGGTTCTGCACGAATCGGTCGAGGAAGGTGAACAGTTCGCCGACCAGGTACTCGACGGAGACCGGCTCCCGGGATTCGACCCGCGAGTGGATGGCCGGGCCGTCGTAGACGAGGATGTTCGGGGCGTACACGTCAAAGTGCCGCGACCAGAACCGCCTGTTCCGGAACCAGGACTCGTGCTGCTCGGCCAGGCCATTGATGAGAATGAGCGGGGGGCGTCGGCCGTACGCCTTCGGACGCAGGCGCTCGATCAACCCGTTCCAGGGCGCCATGAACGTTCGCTCCGCGAGGGCGGCGGCGAGGGGAGGCCGGTCTACGATACGAGACTGATTAACTTAGTGGTCTTCCGGCCCGCCGGGAGCGCAATCTGTCCTATCCAGGACGATTCCACCCGCGCGGCGTTAGCTTATCCACCCTAACCCGGGCGGCAAGCGACTGTTCGCCACCTGGTATCGGACACAGAAGCCCAGCAGGCTCGCCTCGGAGGTCGGGCTGCGCGGCGGAACGTGTGTCACCATACGGCCGTCCGTCGGAAATTGGCTTTGCCAGGCGCCAACGGCGCCCGGTAAGATCAACGTTTAGTCGTCCGGGGTCGTTCCGTCCCGTCTACCGAATCCGATCCGATCAGGGGCCGTCCCGACCGGCGGGGAGAGCCGCATGGCCAACATCAGTTATCAGGTCGCCTGCCCGAGTTGCGAGGCAAACGTGCCGATCCGCAGCTCGGCCTCGATCGGCAAGAAGATCGAGTGTCCGAAGTGCAAGTACCGGTTCGTCGTCCCGGAACCGCCCGACGGCGACGCCGAATCCAGCGGCAAAAAGAAGGGTAAGGAGCCAGCCAAGAAGGCGAAGAAGGCTGGCGGGTCCAAGATGATGATCGGGGTCCTGCTCGGGGGGCTCGCGGTCATCGTTCTGGTGGGCGGGGCCATCTTCTTCCTGATGGGAGGAGAAGAGTCGGGTAATGCCGGGACTGGCACCTCGCGCCCGAACACCGCGACCACGTCCCCGCCAGCCGGCGGTGGAACCGTGACTCCCCCGACGCCACCAGGCGGCGGGGACGAGACGGCCGACGCGACCGGACAGGGACAGCCGATGCCCCCGGAGGGCGGCACCGAGCCAGGCGCGGCACCAGCCGCGGGCGGCGGTGAGAAGCCGGCGACCCCTCCGGCACCCCCGCCGGGAGGCGGGAAGGATCCGACCAACCTCCTCCCCGGCGATACCCGCGCGGTTTACCGGGTGAACATGGACCGAATGGCTCAGGCGGCCACGCCGGTTCACACTGCCCTCTTCGACAAGAGCATCCGCGACCTGTTCGAGAAGTCATTCACCTTCAAGACCAGTGACATCGCCGCTTATTTCCACTGCGTCGTGGACCCGGACCGCGAGCCGTTCGCGGTGATCCGAACCAAGACCCCGTTCGACGAGAAGTCGGTCCTGCGGCTCGACCTGGAGCAGCCCAAGAATCGCGGCAGCCAGGTCAAGAAGGACTACTACCTCATCAAGTCCAACGCGGTCGTGGACGCCGCGTCCCGGGCGTTCAGCGCGCGGTCGCTGGCGAGCCTGCTCGGGCTGCCGCTACCGATCCCAGAGCCGACCCAGGCCCCGCCCGAGGCCGCGAACAAGAAGTATGCCCTGTGCGTCTACGACAGCCAGACGTTGTTCATCAGCACCGAAGGCGTGATGGAGCGGTTCCTGTCGGACCTTCAAGACAACGGCTTCCCGCCGTTCAAATCGGAACTGACCAAGGACGAGCCGCCCCCCATGCCGACTACGCCCGGCGAGGGTGAAGGCGGAATGCCTCCCGGCGAGGGCGCGGGCCCCATGAAGCCGGGCTTCCCGGGTGGCGGCATGCCTCCGGGTGGGGACGCATCCGCCCCACTGGGGGACGAGCGTGCCCAGCAGCCGGCAGCACCGGGTGGCGGCGGGCCGCTGCGTCCGGGAAGCCGCGGTGGCCCGGGTGGTCAGCCCGGCGCTCCCGGCTCTCCCATGCCCCCCGGCGCCCCGGCCACACCCGGGGCTCCCGGAATGCCAGGCGCACCCGGCGGAGCGGCCGGCCAGGGCACCCAGGCGCCGCCTCGTCGGCTGTTCACGTCGATCCCGACGTACCGGACGATCAACCCCCAGCTCAAGCGAATGCTCAATGAGCTGGAGCGCGACGAGCGGAACCCGCCGGCCATCGTTTACGCGGAGATCATCGACCAGCGCATTCTGAATGCCAAGGCGCTCGCGGCCGTTGCCAAGCAGTCCGGCGACACCCTGCTGGGCCTGGCGTCGCAGATCCGGCTCGTGGGACTGTGCCTGAACCAGTTCAACCGCGAGAAGGCCAACGCCCTGCTGGCCCTGGAATATGTCCACGACGATGACGCACGCAAGTCCGTTACCGAGCAGATCGTGCCGCTGCTGGAGAAGGCGCGGCCTGTGGTGGACGAGTTACTCGGAACGCAAACGAACATCCGCAACTCCGTCGGCGGTCAGGGTGGCCGCGGCGGGTTCCCTGGACCTGGCGGGTTCCCTGGTCCTGGTGGTCTTCCCGGGCCGGGTGGCCTGTCACCACCCGGCGAGCCGGGCGGCGGCTTCCCCGACGGCGAGGGAGGCGATCCCCGGGGTGGGCGGTTCGGCCCGATGGGCGGTACCCGTGGCATGCCCGGACCGGGCGGTGGATTCCCCGGCCAACCGGGATTCCCGGGGACCGGTCAGCGAACGCCGGGCAGCGGCCAGTCCAGCATCGAGATCGAACTGGTGGACCGCATCGTCTCGTTGAAGGCCGATGTGGACTGGAACGAAGACAAGTATGCGTCGGTCATTCAGCCCGGCATCTCGTACCTGGCCGGTCAGATGAAGGGCCGGATGACTGTGCTGACCGGCGAGATCGACCAGCACGCCCTCGCGACGGCCGTCATCGGGCTCAACCGGTCGAAGAAGCCGTTCCCGCGCGGCACACTCGAGCGGGATTTGAGCGACGAGCGTTACCGGTTGCCGCCGCCGCCGGATCAGCGGGTGAGCTTTTTCGCGGACCTGCTTCCGTTCCTCGGCAAGGCCGGGCTGCGGACGCAGATCGACGAGCGCAAGCACGCCTGGTTCGACAAGGAGAACCTGCCGGCCGCGGAGGCGTGGGTGCCCGAGTTCCTGGTGCCGTACTACCCGCAGGACTCCTGGCGGGCAACGCACCCGAAAGCCGAGGGCAAGTCCCTGGGCGGGACCAATTACGTCGGCCTGGCCGGTCTTGGCCTGGACGCCGCGCGGTACGACGCGGCCAACCCGGAACTGGCCCGGCGGGTCGGCATGACCGGGTACAACTGGGGTTCGACCCCGGCGGACGTCAAGGACGGGATGGCGAATACGATCTACCTGGCCCAGGTAGCCCCGTCGCAGAGGCCGTGGATCGCCGGTGGCGGGTCCACCCTGGTCGGCGTGTCCGACGGCGACAACCCGATGGAGCCGTTCCTGCACCGCCGACCGGACGGCAAGCGTGGCACCTACGCGCTGATGGGCGACGGCTCGGTCCGTTGGATCGCCGAGGGGACGAACCCGGCGGTCTTCAAGGGGATGGTGACGCGGGCCGGATCGGAGACCCTGACTGACCTGGACAAGGTCGCCCCGGTGGTCCCGCCGCCACAGAAGAAGGACGCAGAACTTCGTGGCGGCGGTGCCGGGACCAACGGCAAGGCGCCGGCGAAGGAGAAGAAGGAGGCGATCGACGTCGAGGAGTTGAAGAAGTTCCAGGGGCGGTGGAAGGTGACATTCATCAAGAGCAAGATGGTCCCCAAGGAGGCCCTCTCCCAAATCGAGGCCGAGGAGGTCATCGAGGGGACTCAGGTCACTGGAAAGGTCAAGACACCAAAGGGCGAGATCACGGTCATACAGGAGATCGTCCGCCTCGACCCGAAGACCAGTCCAATGACCATGGACGTGAAAATCGTTGAGATGAAGGGCCCCGACGGCGCGACGATCCCCCTTCCTGCCGACGTGGTGGCACAAGGAGTGTACGAGTTCGTCGGGGAGAGCAAGCTGAAGACGCGTAGCGCTGAGCCCGGAAAGCCGCGGCCGGCCGCGGTCGCCGTGCCCAACGACAAGTCGGACGACAGCTATTCCGAACAGGAA
>DATLIF010000185.1:0-8904 GCA_035539575.1 Fimbriiglobus sp.
GGACGAGGGAGCGGGGGGCCGGGCGGAGACCGACGACGGCGGTGCTTGCCCCGCGGTCAAGCCCGCACAGGCCAGCCCCGCCGCCAACGTCTTTGCCCATGCCCACCGCATCATGAGCGGCCTCCGTGCCGACTGACGCGCCGGGCGGTCCGTGCCCGACGGGACGTCCGTGTCCACCAGTTAGATCGGCTGTGCAGGTTTCGCCGGTTGAGCGGGAATGGGGAATCCCTGGGACCGCGGCCGTCCCGGCCGCTCTGCGCAGTGCGGCCGGGATGGCCGCAGTCCCAGGGAGACTACTTCTTGAGCGGAACCTTGCACCCGCCGTCGTCGCACGGGACCAGGTTGAACCGGTTCTTCGCCACCCAGCGGTAGACCCGGTTTCCCAGCCACGGCACCGCGGGCAGGTAAAGAAAGGGCGCGACAACCCACGTCAGCGGCAGCCGCCACGCGATCCACCGGAACGCGCTGTAGCCCGCGAACGCGTGCCGGCGATCCGGGGTCAGGACGTGCATCTCTTCGATCAGCCGATGCGGGTCGAGCGGCACCTCCGCCGGCGGCAGCCGGTCCGGCTCGCGGGCGCTCTGGTACGCCAGCTTGTCGAGCCAGTCGAGCTTCTTGAGGATGGCGACTGACCGGCGACAGAACGGGCAGTCGCCGTCGTAGAGGATGACCGCGCGGCCGGGGTACGGGTCGGCTCGGGTCTCGACGGCGGCACTCATGCGGTGAACCTCGGGGCGGGCGGATGCCTCCATTCTAACCGCACGGGGGCGGGCCGGATCACTCGCATCCCGCCACGCGGATTGCACCTCTTGACCGGCCGCCCTAACATGGCGCAGCACCGTCCCGAATGACCCGGCTGGGGCCACCGATGAACGACGAACCTGACCTGTCCACGCTGGACGAACTGCCGGACGACGCCCGCGCTGCCGTCGAGGACGCGGAGCGGGCGGTCGCGGCGGTCCGCGACCGGGCGGCCCGGCTCACCGCCGAGGTCCGGGAGCGGGCGGAGCAGGAGTGCGCCGCGATCCGCGACCGCGCCGCGGCCGAGGAGGCGGCCCTCCAGCAGGAGGCGACCCGGGAACTGACGCCGCTGCTCCGCGAATTGTTCGACACGCTGCGCGGACTGCAAGAGACGTACACCCGGGCCGGCAAGCTCGACGAGGCGCTGGCGATCCGGGCGCGGGTGCGGCAACTCCGCGGCGACCTGCTCGGCGTGCAGACGGCCCCGGACTCGCTGGCCGGATACGACGGGGCCGAGCCGGGCCGGACGCTGACGTTCGAGGTCACGGGCCGGGACGACGGGGTGGTGTGGGGCACCGACGTGTACACGGCCGACTCCCGGCTGGCGTCGGCGGTGGTCCACGCCGGGGTGGTGCGGGTCGGGGAGCGGGCGCTGGTCCGCGTGTCGCTGCTCGACGGGGCCGACCAGTTCTTCGAGGGGACCGACCGCTACGGGGTGCAGTCCAACGACTACCCCTCCTTCCCGCTGGCATTCCGGGTCGAGCGTGCATGACCGGGTTCGACCACCCCGACTGGGAGAACTTGCTGCGGGCGGTGGTCGCGGCCTCGGCCGACGACGTGCCGCGGCTGGTCGCCGCCGACTGGCTGGATGAGCACGGCCAGCCCGAGCGGGCCGAGTTCATCCGCGTCCAGGTCGAACTGGCGAGACTGGAGACGGCCGGGAACGGGGCGACGACCGCGGCGGAGGCGCTGCGGCGGAAGGAGCGGACATTCCTCGGGCCGCTGGCGACGCACCGGGCGCTGTGGGCGCTGGAGGCGTGCCCGGAGCTGGTGCGGGTGGAGTTCCGGGACCGGGCTGTGGCCTCTCTGGAGTCGATGCGGGTGGCCGGGGCCGAACGGCTCACCTTCCGCCGTGGGTTCGTCGAGGCGGTCCTCTGCCCGGCGGCCGACTGGCTGGCCCACGGGGGCGAGGTCCGGGCGAGGCAGCCGGTCCGGGACGTGAGGCTGACGGACTGCGACCGCCTCACGCCGTCGCAGTGGTTCGAGATCCTCCCGACGCTGGACGGGCTGGCGTCGGCGCGGATCAGTTTCGCGGACGCCGGGCGGATCGACTGGCTCCGGGAACAACTGCCCGACACCATCATCCAACCCCGACCGGTCAGATGATCTGCTTGATCGGCTCCGCGCCCTCGACGCCGACGAGCTTCTGGTCCAACCCGCCGTAGAAGTACGTCAGCCGGTTCGGGTCCAGCCCCATCTGCTGAAGAACCGTCGCGTGCAGGTTCTTGACGTGGAACCGGTCGCGGACCGCGGCGCTGCCCAGTTCGTCCGTCTCGCCCACGCTGGCGCCGCCCTTGATACCGCCGCCGGCCATCCACATGGTGAACCCGTACGCGTTGTGGTCGCGGCCGGTGCCCTGGGCGTACTCGGCGGTCGGCTGTCGGCCGAACTCGCCGCCCCAGATCACGATCGTCTCGTCCAGCAGGCCGCGGCGCTTCAGGTCCTTGAGCAGCCCCGCGATCGGCTTGTCCGTATCGCCGGCGTGCTTGTTGTGGTTCTTCTCGATGTCCGTGTGCGCGTCCCAGTTATCGTCGTTGTGTGCCCCGCCGCTGTAGATCTGCACGAACCGCACACCTCGTTCGACCAGTCGCCGGGCCAGCAGGCACTTGCGGCCGAAGTCCTCGGTGCGGGTGCCGTCGATGCCGTACAGGGCGAGCGTCTCCTTGGACTCCTTCGCGAAGTCCACGGCCTCCGGGGCGTGCTGCTGCATCTTGAACGCCAGCTCGTAGCTGGCGATCCGGGCCATGAGTTCGCTGTTGTCTGCCCGGCTGGCGAGGTGGGCCTCGTTCTTCTCTTTCAGCCGGTCGAGTAGTGCCCGCTGCTGCTCGCGGGTCATGCCCGGCGGCAGTGCAAGATCATGGATCGGCGTCTTGTCGGCGCGAATCACGACCCCCTGGTACGCGGCCGGCATGTACCCGCTCGACCAGTTCTTCGGCCCGGAGATGGGGCCGCCGGTCTTGTCGAGCATCACCACGAACCCCGGCAGGTTCTCGTTCTCGCTGCCCAGCCCGTAAGTCACCCACGACCCCATGCACGGGTTGCCGCTGAGCAGCCGGCCGCTGTTCATCATCAGCATCGCCGAGCCGTGGATCGGCGACTCGGCATACATACTGTGCAGGAACGCGATGTCGTCGGCGCACGAGCCGATGTGCGGGAACAGGTCGGAGACGAGCTTGCCGCACTGGCCGTAGGGCTTGAACTTCCACTTCGGGCCGACGACGCGGCCCTCGCTCTTGTGCCCGCCGCGGCCGAACGTCTTGACCGGGATCGTCTTGCCGTCGAGTTCGTAGAGCTTCGGCTTGTGGTCGAACGTGTCGATGTGGCTCGGCCCGCCGTAGCAGAACACGAAGATGACCGCCTTCGCCCGGGCCGGCATCATCGGCTTCTTGGCGGTCATTGGGTTGACAAACTTCCCCGGTGCGGCGGGGGCGTCGAAGGCGAACCCGTCGCGGGCGAGCATCCCGGTCAGGGCCAGCCCGGCGAACCCGCCGCCGGCCTGCCAGAGGAACTCCCGCCGCGTCCGGCCGCAGAACTGAGAGTAGGAGTGCATGTCAGCCCTCGTCCGTTGTCTTGAGCCGCGGAGCGGCGACCGACGGTAGCCAGGGGCACCAGCCCCCTGGTCCCTGGTTCACATCATCCCGAGCCCGGAGGGGCGGCAGATGATCCGGCACTCTGTCGCCCCTCCGGGGCTCAACACATATTCTGGTCGGGCTACCAGGGGCTGGCGCCCCTGGCTACCGTCGGTCGCCGCTTCGCGGCTGAAAACCGTCGGCCTACGGCGCCACCCCCGTGATCTCGCTCAGCAGCTTGAAGAACCCTTTCTTCCGCGGGCTGCTGATGCCCCAGTTCACCGGCACGCTCTGGTAGCCGTCGGCGAACCCCTCACCCTTCATCCGGTAGTCGAAGTACCCCCAGGAGGCGTACTCCCCGACCGCCGCCACGAAGTTGTTCGCAGGCTTGTCGAAGTCGAAGTGGTCGTCCTCGTTGAAGAGGATCGGCATCGGCCGGTAGCCCTCGACCTTGCGGGCCTGATGGACCATCTCCGCGATCCGGGCCGGGTCCTTCACCCCGTTGCCGTGCATCAAGAGGAAGTCCGAAGTCTTCACCACGTTCGCCTCCGGCACCTTGCCCCCGCCGTAGCTCGTCCCGGCGAGGAACCGCCGGCCGTCCCGCGTCCGGGCCTTCACCCGGTCGATCAACTCGTGGACCCGGTCCGGCTTCAGGATCGCGTGGTCGTACCGGACGTTGCACTCGTTGTTCACCTCGATCAGGACGTTGCGGTAGCCCTTGTCGAAGAGCCAGTCAATGGCGTTGTCGGTCGCTCGCTTCACCGCGTCCTCGTCGGTCAACCGCTGGTCCTGGCCGAAGTAGAAGATGCCGAGGATCACCACCATGCCCAGCCCGTCGGCGCGATTGAGGATCTTCTCCAGTCGTGCCATGTACTCCGGCCGCAGGCTGCCGTCGGCGCTGATGGCGGAGTTGTGCCAGGGCTGGTCCTTCGAGTACCCCATCGGGCTGCCGCCTTGCAGGTCGATGGTGAACGCCAGCAGACCGTGCCGGCGCCACTCCGGCATCGCGGCGACGAACTCGCGGGTGTTGCGGTCGGCGTCCCACGTCTTCGAGTCCGGGTACGCCCACTGGCCGCGGGTCTCCGGGTTCAGGTCGTCGAAGATGCCCTGGACCATCCGGCTGTTCATCAACAGCCCCTCGACCTTCTTGCCGTTCCAGGTGCGGCCCTTGTAGGTCAGTTCGCCGTTGATGAGGAACTGCGCGCCGCGGATCGCTACCACGGTCTTCCGCGCCGGCGGGTCGGCTGCGGCCGCGGGAAGGGCGAAGAGCAGGAGCAGGAGGGCCGCTCGCATGAGTCAGTCCAGGTAAACGAACTCGTTGGCGTTCAGGGCCAGCAGCGCGTACCGCGTCAGGGCCGTCCGGTCGTCGAGCTTGTGCTTCGCCTTCATCTCGTTGACGAACGCCACGTCCTTCGCCACCTCATCGGCGGCCGGGGCGCGGCCGGTCGTCAGGCGGATTGCCCGCGCCACCTGGGCTGGCAGGTCGCCGGGATGTTCCGTTGTCAGCCGCCCGGCGAGCGCGGCCGCCTGCTCGTTGGCGAAGTCGCCGTTGAGCATCCCCAGCGCCTGCGTCGGCACGGTCGTCGTGTACCGGACCGGGCACGGCGAGTCGGTGTCCGCCTGGTCGTGGGCGGCCAGCACCGGCACCTGGAGCGATCGCTTGACGAAGACGTACACGCTGCGGCGGTTGGCCTCCTCCGGCGGCGAGTCGGGCCAGTGCTCCTTCTTGTTGGTGAACGAGATGCCGGCCAGCACCTCCGCCGAGAGCTTCGGGTAAACGCTCGGGCCGCCCGCCTTGAAGTTCAGGTTGCCACCCGCCGCCAGCATCGTGTCGCGGACCTCCTCGGCGGACAGCCGCCGCATGTCGAACCGCCAGCGAAGCACGTTCGCCGGGTCGGCCTTGAGGGCCGCGGCGTCGGCCCCCGCCGAGAGCCGGTAGGTGCTGGAGAGCATGATGAGCTTGTGCAGGCGCTTGAGTTGCCAGGGCGAACGGCCGGCGTCAGCCGGCTGGTGCGGCGAGCCATTACCAGCCGGCTGACGCCGGCCGTTCACCCAGGTCGGCTCCATGAACTCCGCGGCCAACCAGTCGAGCAACTCGGGGTGGGTCGGCTTCTCGCCGAACTTGCCGAAGTCGCTGGTCGTCGGCACGATCCCCCGGCCGAAGTGGTACTGCCAGACCCGGTTGACCATCACCCGCGCCGTCAGCGGGTTGTCCTTCGAGGCGAGCCAGTTCGCCAGCGCCGTCCGCCGGCCGCTGGACTTCGCGCCCGGGCCAGGGGCTGGGATCGCCGGGTCCGGCACGCCGAAGACCGACGGGAAGCCGGGGGACACTTCCTTGCCGTTGGCCCCGGGGTTGCCGCGGATCAGGACGTGCGTCTTCGGCGGGGTGACGTAGCAGCGGTTGACCGACAGCGCGAACTCCTGGTTCGGCAGCGGCTTCTTCTTCAGGTCGTCGCGCTCTTTCTTGAGCCGCAGGTACTCGCGCCGCCGGTCGCCCTCCAGGAACTTCGGCACCTTGGCGACCACCGCCGGCCGGTCGATCCCCTCGGCCGCCCGCTGGTCCTCGGCCGGCATCGCCTTGATCGCCTCGTCCTCAATGCCTGTCAGCTTCGCGGTCAACTCGTCGAGCCGGGCTTCGCGCGCCTTGAGGTCCACCTCGTAGAGCTTGCGCTTCTCGGGCGGGCTGATGTCGGTCAGGTTGAACTTCGACCGCACGTCCCGGGTGTCGGAGTACGGCCGCACGTCCCGGAAGAACGCGACCATCTTGTAGTAATCGGCCTGCGGGAAGAAGTCGCCCTTGTGGTCGTGGCACCGGCAGCAGTTCAGGGTCATGGCCAGGAACCCCTGACCGGCGGTGGTGACCAGGTCGTCGTAGCCGTCGAAGAGCGCCAGCTCCGGGTCGGCCGGTTCGTCGTCCCACAGCCCCAGCCGGTAGAACCCGGTGGCGATTACCGCGTCGGGGTCGTCCGGCCACAGCTCGTCGCCGGCGATCTGCTCCCGGATGAAGCGGTCGTAGGGCTTGTCGGCGTTGAAGCTCCGGATGACGTAGTCGCGGTAGCGCCACGCGAACGGCTTGGGGCCGTCGCGCTCGTAGCCGTTGGTCTCGGCGAAGCGGACCACGTCGAGCCAGTGCCGGCCCCACTTCTCGCCGTAGTGCGGGCTGGCGAGCAGCTTGTCGATCAGTCGCTCGTAGGCGTCCGGGGACTGGTCCGCCACGAACTCATTGACCTGTTCCGGCGTCGGCGGCAGGCCGGTCAGGTCGTAGTACGCCCGCCGGCAGAGGGCCGTCCTGTCCGCGGCCGCGACCGGCTTGAGTCCCTTCGCTTCGAGCTTCGCCAGGATGAAGGCGTCGATGGGCGTCTTCACCCAGCCCTGTTCCTTGACGCCCGGCACGGCCGGCCGCTTGACCGGTTGGTACGCCCAGTAGTTCTTGTCGGGTCCGCCGGCGTGCTTCTGTTCCTGGACCGCGCCGTCGTCGCCGGGGGTCCAGGGCAGGCCGTCCTTGACCCACCTCGTCAGCACCGCGATCGGCTCGGCCGGCAGCTTGCCGGCCGGCGGCATCCGGTAGTCCTCGTCCTTGTAGTGGACCGCCTTGAGCAGGAGGCTGGCGTCGGGCTGCTTGAGGTCCACCGCCGGGCCGGTGTCGCCGCCGGTCAAGAGGCCCGCACGGCGGGTCAGGTCGAGGCCGCCACGGATTTTCTTGGAGTCGTCGCCGTGGCACTTCAGGCAGTGGGCCTTGAGGACCGGCTTCACTTGCTTGTCGTAGAACGCGACCTGTTCGGCGGTGAACGCCGGCGGGTCGGCGGCCGGGGAAACAGCGGCCACGGCGAGCAGGACGACGGCCGGCAGCAGCCGGGCGGGGACGAGTCGCATCAGTGGCCCCTCGAACGTCTGGCGCGCCGCCGTTGGGCTACGGCGGGGAGGGCGGCGGGTGGGTCGTGGACGGTCGCATTTTAATCCTAGCAGACGGCCCGCCGCCATGCGACGACCTACTTGGTAGTGTCTCAGTTTGAAGTTCAGTCACTTTTCCGGCGGATTCCACGCGGCGATGTCGGTTAACTCCCAATCGGCAAGGGCGCTCGACCGCCGCATGCGTACCCTGACCTCCCGCCCCCGTTCGTCTCCCGGCGGCAGCGCGAATACCACCTCCACCACGCAGCCGCCGAAGGAGTCTGGCTCGGTAACGAATTCGCCGCCAGTCCCGCTACCGCTGACATCGTAGCCGTGGGACTCCGCGTGCTTCCGGGCGATCACTCCGGCTTCCCGCGGCGGCAAGTCGTTGAACGTGACGAATACCAACCAGAGGCATACGCAGAGTGCGAATGCAACGGCTAGGAACCCCAGCAACGTCTTGATCCGGCCTCGCATGATTCACCCCGCCTGGTCGCCTCCGCGACGACCCGGACCGCGAGTTAGTCCAGGTCTTGAGGGAGGCAAGGTCAGCCGGTTTCAGACTGGGACTCTTCCAACTACTCCGCCGCAGCACGCATCAGCCGGTCGCGGACAGCGCGCCATTCGTCGGCGTCCGGCGGAAGCGCAACGATGATTCGGTCGTACCCGCCCGCGTCCAGCGAGTGCAGATCCGCGTACAGCCGGGCCGACACTTCCGTCGGCGAGCCGGTGAGCTTGAACCTCGCCACGCGCAGCCCAGCCGTCTCGTAGACCTGGGCCAGGGCATCCGCCTCGTCCTCGGATTCGGCCAACTCCAACCGGGTCCGCGGGGCGTAGTGCCGGGCCAGCATCCCCGGCGATGGTAGCGGTCCGGCCCCGGCACGCGCCGCGATCTCCACATTGCCGACCACCGCTTCGAGTTGCCCCACCGTGATCGGCCCCGGCCGCAGGAGTCGGACCGTCGGCCGCGTCACGTCCACGACGGTCGATTCGATCCCGCCGGAACAGGGGCCGCCGTCGAGGATCAGGTCCAGTCCCTCGACCGTGACGTGCTCGGCCCGCGTCGGGGACAACTCGCCGGAGTGGTTGGCGCTCGGGGCCGCGATCGGCACCCCGGCGGCCTGGATGAGTGCCCGGGCGATCGGATGGACCGGGCAACGCACGGCCACCGTCACGCCGCCGGCCGTCACCCGCTCGGACACGGCCTCGGACCGCGGCACCACCAGCGTCAGCGGTCCGGGCCAGAACGCGGCGGCCAGCTTCCCGGCCGCCTCCGGCCACCCGTCCGCGACGCGCCGGGCCTGGGCCTCGTCCGCGACGTGGACGATCAGCGGGTTGTGGGCCGGCCGGCCCTTGGCCGCGAAGACCCGCCCCACCGCCTTCGCGTTGAGCGCGTTCGCGCCGAGGCCGTACACGGTTTCCG
>DATLIF010000186.1:0-13487 GCA_035539575.1 Fimbriiglobus sp.
CCCACCGCGAAGAAGACTGAGAAGAAGAAGGAGCCGGAGAAGAAGCCGGAGGCGAAGGAACCGGACAAGAAGCCCGATGCCAGGGAGCCCGAGAAGAAGTAGAATCGTGACCGACACCGGGGCCATGTCCCGGTGAATGAGGTTGGTTGGGATCCAGCCGGTCGAACGATGACCGGCCCGGTCTCAGGCAGTACCTAGCCGGAACGGATTCCGGTGGCGAGATGCAACCCGGCCCACGGACGGCTCGCGGCCGGCTCGCCGTGTCGGAAGACTCGCTCAGCGGACGGGCTTAGCCACGTCCTCACTTGTAACGCCGGCCCTCAGGGCCCGGTGCGGGCCGCGCATTTCTCACGACTTTCCCCATTGACACGTCCCCACCTCCACCCAAGATTAACTTGGGCTGGGAGTGGCCGCGCCTCGCACGGCTGGCATCCAACCTCTCCCCGGTGATGGACTCGTTCGTCCCGATTCGCAGTCGTCATTGATCGTCGATTTGCTTCCGGGAAGACGGCGAGGTTAGCCAACCCGCGGCGGTGCCGCAGCTATCCGTCTACTCCCACCACCCGACCCCGGCTCCGTCGCCGGGGGCGACTCGCGCAGACTCTCGGTCATCGGTCTAGCGGGGGCGCTGATTACTTTCGGCTCGATACATTTACCGGCCGTCCAGATGACCAACGAAGGGAAGCCCACATGTCCCGGTTCGCACGTCCGACTCGCTCCGGCTTTACGCTGATCGAGCTGTTGGTGGTGATCGCGATCATCGCGATCCTGATCGGCCTGCTGCTGCCTGCCGTCCAGAAGGTCCGCGAGGCCGCCGCCCGCACGACCTGTAGCAACAACCTCAAGCAGCTCGGGCTGGCTTGCCACAACTACGAGAGCACCAACCTGGCCATGCCAGTTGGCAACGACGTGCGGTTCAACGGCATTCACCCGCGGCTGTTGCCGTACATCGAGCAGGACGCGATGTTCCGGGCCTACGACCTCAACGGCCAGTTCGGCCCGTCGGCGAGCAGTTGGTTCGCCTCCGGGGCGGCGTGGAACATCCCCAACACCAACACCCCGCCGCAGGGCCGGTTCGGGCTGGAGACCCCGAACCTCAAGACGTTCCTCTGCCCGTCCGCCTACGAGCCCTCGACGGTGTCCTTCCTGGTCCAGGTGACGGGGGTCGGGTACAACGACGTCGATTACCGCAACCTGTTCGGGCTGCCGGCGGGCGCGAACTACCAGTTCTTCATCTACGACAGCGCCTCGTCCTCGCTGGTCATCCAGCGGACCGGCCAGACGCATTACCTGTTCAACCGCGGCTACCTGACCGACGGGTACGCCCCCGGCCCGTTCCGCTACTCCAGGCAGACTTCCGCCGCCACCCCGTACTCGTCGATCGGCACCCCGAGCGGCAACGGCCTGGCGATCCCGGCGATCGCCGACGGGACGAGCAACACCGTCTTCATGATGGAGTCCAACGGCGGGTTCATCGGCGGGTTCAACGGGGTCTCGGGCTGGACCGGCATGAACTGGGGCCACGCCCCGTTCTACGCCGATTTCGGCCTGTGCCCGGACCGGACCAACTCCAACTGCGACTTCTCCGCGCAGGGGAAGGGCTACGGATACGGCATCCCGAGTTCGGCGCACGGCGGCAGCCGCATCATTACCCTGTTCGGCGACGGGTCAGTCCGCGCGATCTCCCCGACCGTCGAGTACGCCGCGTTCGTGTACATGTGCGGCGCCAGCGAAGGCCAGGTCGTGTCCTTCGAGTAACCGCCCGCCCCCACCGGAGACAGGATCAGTCGCATGAAGTACCTCAAGATCGTGCCGGCGGTCGTCGTGGCCCTGGCGTTCGCCCTGTCGGGCGTCGGCTGCTCGTCGGAGACCGAGACCAAGGAGCCCAAGGTCCAGGGGCCGGTGGACAGTCGCCTGAAGGGTGGTCCGGTCGGCCGCGGCGCCCCCGCGGGCGGGCCGGCTGGCAAGCAGGCGGGAGGCGCCGGCGGTCCCGTCGGCGGCGTCACCAAGAACTGACCCGGGGGCCGTCCCCCGGTATCGGGCCGTTCACCGGCGGCGACCTCACGGGTCGCCGCCGGTTTTTTTTTGCGCCTCGCGGCGGCCCGCCTCGCAGAATGACCGGTGCCATGACCGCACCCGCCCCGCTG
Organism: Fimbriiglobus sp.; assembly: GCA_035539575.1. Lineage (GTDB taxonomy): Bacteria > Planctomycetota > Planctomycetia > Gemmatales > Gemmataceae > DASSAT01. The sequence continues at coordinate 2,148 of DATLIF010000186.1, forward strand.
ATGAACGTCCCCAACCTGCTGTCGCTCAGCCGGCTGCCGCTGGCGGTAGTGCTGTGCTCGTGCATCGCCTGGGAGGCGTGGCCGGCGGCGCTGGCCGTCTTCTCGGCCGCCGCCCTGACCGACTGGATCGACGGGTGGTGGGCGCGGAAGTTCGACCGCGGCACCGCGGTGGGCCGCAGCCTCGACCCGCTGACCGACAAGGTGCTCGTCGGGGCGGCGTTCATCTACCTGATCCCGGTCCCGGGCGCCGGCGTCCTGCCGTGGATGGTCGCGGTGGTCGTCTGCCGGGAGCTGATCGTCACCGGATTGCGCGGGGTCGTCGAATCGACCGGGCGGAAGTTCGGCGCCGACTGGTTCGGCAAGCTCAAGACGGTGTTGCAGTGCGCAGTGCTGATCGCGGTGTTCGTGATCCTGTCCGTGCGGGACGACCCTCGCTCGGCGGACGCGCTTCCGGCGCTGGGGGTGATCTACCAGGTGCTGCTGTACGCGATGCTGGCGGCGACCATCGGCAGCATGCTGCAGTACATCGTCAAGGCGGCCCGGCTGCTGCAGTGACGACGGCCCGTGATATAATCCGGCAGAGGAGGGGCCAATTCATGGTCACGCTGTACGTCGCCGGCCAACCGGTCGGCACCTGGGCCGAGTCGGAACAGCGAGTGGCCGAACTCGCCGCCCAGAACCAGGAGATCGAACTCCGCGACGAGACCGGCAAGGTCATCGGTCGGGTCGTTCCACCGGAGCCGATCTGCCCGTGGGACCCGACGCTCACCCGCGAAGAACTCGATCGGCGGTCCGCCGCCGGGGGCGGCATCCCCTTGGCCGAGTTCTGGAAGCGGATGGGCATCGAATGAGCTTCACCGTCGTGTGGATGCCCGACGCCCTGACCCAACTGGCCGAACTCTGGACGAACGCCCCCGACCGGGGCGCGGTCACCGCCGCCTCTCACCGGATCGACCAGCGCCTTGCCGTCAACCCGCGGGACGAGGGTGAGTCCCGCGGAGGGATCGAGCGCATCTCGTTCGACCGGCCGCTTCAAGTCCTCTTCCGGGTGTTCGAGGCGGACCGGCGAGTCGAAGTTCACATGGTCGGTCTGTTCGGCCCCCGTCCGTGAGCCTACATTCGTCCGCACGGCCCCTCCAATCGAGAGTTCGTCATGTCGGACCAACTCGGCTTCGCGATCGTCGGCTGTGGGATGATCGCGCGGTTCCACGCCCGCGCCCTTGCGGAGATCCCCGAGGCCCGCGTCGCGGCGCTGGTCAGCCGCACCCCGGCCAACGCCGAGCAGTTGCTTGCCGAGACCGGCACCCCGGCCTGCCCGGTGTTCGGGACGGTCGAGGAGGCGGTCGAGTCGCCTGGCGTCGATGTGGTCGTGATCACGACCCCGAGCGGGGCGCACCTGGAGCCCGCGGTCGCGGCGGCGAACGCCGGCAAGCACGTTGTCGTCGAGAAGCCGCTGGAGATCACCGCCGAGCGCTGCGACCGGATCATCGCGGCGTGCGAGGCCAACCGGGTCCAGCTCTGCACCATCTTCCCGAGCCGGTTCGCCGACTCCAGCCGGGCGCTGAAGACGGCCGTGGAGGCGGGCAAGTTCGGGCGGCTGACCCTCGGCGAGACGACCTGCAAGTGGTGGCGCAGCCAGGCGTACTACGACGAAGGCGGGTGGAAGGGGACGCAGGCGCTCGACGGCGGCGGGGCGCTGATGAACCAGGCCATCCACAACGTGGACCTGCTCCTGTGGATGATGGGCGACCCGACGCACGTCTCGGGGTTCACCGCGACGCTGGCCCACGAGCGGATCGAGGTCGAGGACACGGCCGTCGCGGTGCTACGGTTCGCCAGCGGCGCCCTCGGGGTGATCCAGGCGACGACCTCGGTCCACCCCGGCTACCCGAAGACGATCGCCGTCCACGGGGACAAGGGGTCGGCGGTGATCGAGCAGGAGGACGTGCTGCGCTGGGACTTCGCCCCCGAGACCGACGAGGACCGCCGGGTGCGGGAGCGGTTCGCGGCGAAGGTCGGGGCGTCCGGCGGGGCGGCCGACCCGAAGGCGATCAGCCACGAGGGGCACCGCCGGCAGCTCGCCGACTTCGTCCAGGCGGTGCGGGCCGGCGGCGTCCCCCTGGTGGACGGCAGGGAGGGCCGCCGGGCGGTGGCTGTCATCCAGGCGGTCTACGAGTCGAACCGAACGGGCCGGGCGGTTGAGGTCCGGGCCGATACAGGTCCGGCGAAAAAGTGAAAAATTCATATTGCTTTCATCTATTGAACCCGTGAGAGTAACGGGTGGGCATGGGTGTAGCCGCAGACTCGCACTCTCGCGGTAGACGTCCGTTCTTCTCCCGTGTTGTTGAGTCGGGGGGTCGGGTAATTCCCGCCCCCCGACCCATCGTTCGTCGGGCCGCGGTCCGGCCCGCGTTTCTCCACACCCATGCCACTCGCCTGGCCGCGCGGTCGGGCGTGTCGCCCTCGCGCCTCACGGCGGGGGTGATCTTCGGTTTCGTTTCTCACCGTCGTCCGACCGAAGAAGGGAGTTCTCATGATCCGTTCGACTCGCCGCGGGTTCACGCTGATTGAGTTGCTGGTGGTGATCGCGATCATCGCGATCCTGATCGGCCTGTTGCTCCCCGCCGTCCAGAAGGTCCGCGAGGCGGCCGCCCGCACGACCTGCCAGAACAACCTCAAGCAGATCGGTCTGGCCGCCCACAACTACGAGTCGTCCCGCAACATGCTGCCGCCGGGCGGGGACGAGCACATGATCGGCCCGCTGGCCCACATGCTGCCGTACCTGGAGCAGGACAACCAGTACAAGCTGATCTCGTTTGCACAGACGACCCCGAACTGGTGGTTCTCGAACCCGGCGAACCGGCCGCCGTCTGGCTCAACCATCCCGACCCCGAAGCCGCAGTACGGCGGGGAAGGGAACTTCAAGACGTTCCTGTGCCCGTCGGCCCCGCCGCCGTCGGGCTACGAGACGGTGTGGATGTCCATCACCTACCAGCCCTCGGGCGCCCCTCCGGGCAACGGGGTGGACATGCCGCTGGGGTACTCCTGGAACGCCCACCTGCGGTCAGCCGCCCCGGGCGCCGACGTCCTCGGCCGATCGCACTACGCGGCCGTGCTGGGCGACTGGCGGTTCGCGGGCAAGTATCGCGGCGCGTTCTACTTCAATGGGAAGAACACGGTCGCGGGGATCGCCGACGGCAGCAGCAACACGATCTTCTTCATGGAGTACGCCGGCGGTATCTGGCCGAACGCCAGCAACAACCTGAAGTGGTGCCCGGGCTGGATGATGAACGGCAACTGGCTGGCGTTCGGCATGGCCCCGTCGAATACGGACCCGGCCGTCAACGCCGCTGCCCTGTACGGCAGCTACCACTCCAGCCTCGTCAGCTACGTGGCCGGCGACGGGTCCGTCCGGTCGCTGAAGAACCCCGGGCAGTTCAACGTCAACCCCGGGTTCACGCTGCTGATCTCCCTCGGCGGGATCAACGACGGCAACACGGTGACGTTCGACTGATTCGCCGCCGCGGGGTCACGCCCGTGGCCCCGCGGCAGACTTCCAGGATTTCCGGTTTCCGAGGACGATATGAAGCAGACCCTGCTCGCACTCCTGTTCGCCGCGGCGCCCGTCCTGGCCGTCGGGTGTGGCAAGTCCGATAGCGAGAAGCAGCCGGTACTCACCGGCACGCCGGACCCGAAGGTGACCGGCCCGGCCATGCCGGGCACCAGCGGCAAGGTCAAGCCGGTCGTCCAGCCACCCGCGGCCGAGTGACCGGCCGCGCCTGGGCGTGACAGGTTCCAGGGCACCTCCGCTCGCCGGGGGTGCCCGTTCCGTTTCCGGCGCGGGTCTTGTATCATCCCCCCGTCCCGCCACGGAGGGTGCCATGGTCCGGCCGCGCCGACCGGTGTTCGAACTGACCGTCTACCTCGTCGTTCGGGCGGTGGTGTGCGTCGTCCAGGCCGCCCCGACCCGGGCGGCGTTCGCCTTCGCCGACCTGCTCGCGCAACTGATGTACCACGTCGATCGGCGCCACCGGCTCGTCGCGTCCGAGAACCTTCGCCATGCGTTCCCGGGTCTGCCGCCCGCCTCGGTGGACCGACTCGTCCGCGGCTGCTACCGGCACTTCTGCACGCTGATCATCGAGATCGCGCTGTTGCCGCGGAAGCTGCACGTCCACAACTGGCGGCGGTACGCGTCTCTGGTCCACGGCGGCCGGGTGGTGGGCGGGTTGCTCGACCGCCGACCGCTGCTGGTCGTCACCGCGCACTTCGGTAACTGGGAGATGGCCGGGTTCATGCTGGGGGCGCTCGGGTTTCGGACCTACGCTATTGCCCGGGTGCTGGACAACCCGCACCTGGAGCGGTTCCTGAAGACGTTCCGGCAGAAGACCGGTCAGACGATCATCGCGAAGAAGGACGACTTCGACCGGCTCTCGGCGGCGATGCGGGCCGGCGGCAAGGTGGCGACGCTGGGGGACCAGGATGCCGGGCCGCGGGGGGTGTTCGTGGAGTTCTTCGGCCGGCCGGCGTCGGCGCACAAGGCGGTGGCGCTGATGGCGATCGAGTACGACGCCCCGATGGCGGTGGTGGGGGTGCCGCGGGTCGGCGAGCCGATGCGGTACGAGACGGTGTGCGAGGAGGTGATCGACCCGCGCGAGTACACCGACCGGCCGGACGCGGTGAAGGCGATCACCCAGCGCTACCACGCGGCGCTGGAGCGGCTGATCCGCCGGCACCCGGAGCAGTACTTCTGGCTGCACCGCCGGTGGAAGACCCAGCCGGCGGCGAAGAAGGCAAAGGCGGCGTGAACCGTCGCGAATTGGCCGCGTCGGTGGCTACAATAGGGCGAGGCGAAATCGGTCACAGTCATCCCGGAGGGGTGCTGGCCATGAGCGTGAGAGAGGTATTGGAGAAGGTCGTGGCTACCCTTTCCGAGGAGCGTCAGCGCGAGGTGCTGGACTTCGCGGAGTTCCTGTCGTGGCAGGACGACCGCGAGGGCTGGCGGAGGTTCGGAGCGGCCCAGTTCGCCCGGGCCTACGGACCGGATGAGCCGGAGTACACGGCCGCGGACCTGAAGCCGGAGCCAGGCACGTGAACCCCGGCGACGTGGTCTTGATCCCGCTGCCCCAGTTCGCCGGCGGGCCGCCCAAGCTGCGGCCGGCCCTGGCCCTGGCGCTGCTCCCCGGACCCTACCAGAATCTGCTCAACTGTGGCGTCAGCACACAACTCGCGAACCTTCAGCCGAGTTGGGACGAGGTCATTCAGCCGGGGGACCCGGACTTCGCGTCCAGCAGCTTGCGGCAATCGTCGGCCGTCCGGTTGAGCTACCTGTACGCAGCGGATCGCAGCGAACTCGCTGGCGTCATCGGTCAGATCGACCCGGCCCGGCTCCAGCGCCTCCGTCAGCGGCTGTCAGACCACTTGCGGCCCTGAATGGGCCGTCCTTACCCGAGGAACTGTTCCGGGCGGAGTTCGCAGACGGCCATGAGGACCCGGCCGACGTGGCGGAACTCGACGCCGCCGTTGACCGGCAGCAGGGTCGCGAACCGCAGCGCCAGCACGACCAGACCGACCAGCAGCGGTACGAGATTGGCCTGACTCGGGGGTGTGATTCGCATCGCCCGTCTCCCGTCTGATCCGACTCACCGAACCGGGGCGTCACAAGATCGTCGAACGACGGGCGCCGGGATCGACAGTCGCGGAACTTATTTCCAGGATTTCGGCCTGCCGGCGGGCGGGCGGCGCGACCGCCGTGAGTCCGGTTGACGTGGACACCGCCGGGAAGGAGCGTAGGATAGCGGCGTGGGGCGGTTCCCGGTCGGGGGCCGCCCCGTACTTTTTTTCGCCGTCCGGGTGCGCCATGTCCAACCGCCGCACCGCCCTGTACCCGTGGCACGCCGACCGCAAGGCCCGCGTCGTGCCGTTCGCCGGCTGGGACATGCCGGTCCAGTACACCGGCGTCATCGACGAGCACCGGGCCGTCCGCACCGCCGCCGGGCTGTTCGACGTGTCGCACATGGCCCGGCTGAGCTTCGGCGGCCAGGACGCGGAGGCGCTGCTGGAGTCGGTCTTCACCAACAGTGTCGGCACGATGAAGGACTTCCAGGTCCGCTACGGCCTGGTCTGCAACGACTCGGGCGGCATCCTCGATGACGTGCTGGTCTACCGCTGGCCCTACGGCCACGCGATGGTCGTCAACGCCTCCAACCGGGAGAAGATCGTCGGCTGGCTGCAAGCGCACGCGGCCGGCAAGGACGTGCAGGTCCAGGACCAGACCGACGCGACCGCGATGGTCGCCGTGCAGGGGCCGCGGGCCGTCGAACTGGTCGCCGGGATGTTCGCCGACGAGGTGGCGGACCTGAAGTACTACTACGCCCGGCCGACGCGGTACAGGGACCAGGGCTGCGTCGTCAGCCGCACCGGGTACACCGGCGAGGACGGGTTCGAGGTCATGCTGCCGAACGCGCTGGCCGTGACGCTCTGGGAGGAGTTCGTCGGCAAGGGCGCGACGCCGTGCGGCCTCGGGGCGCGGGACACGCTGCGGCTGGAGGCCGCGATGCCGCTGTACGGTCACGAGCTGACCGAGCAGACCGACCCGCTGCAAGCGGGCCTCGGCTGGGCGGTGAAGCTCGACAAGGGCGAGTTCGTCGGACGGTCGGCGATCCAGGCCCTGCCGACGGGACGGCCGATCCGGGTCGGTCTGGAGCTGGAGGGCAAGCGCGCCGCCCGCGAAGGCTGCCCGGTCCGGCACGACGGCCGACCGGTCGGCGCCGTGACCAGCGGCAGCTACGCCCCGTGGCTGGAAAAGTCGATTGCGATGGGCTACGTCGAACCCGGGTCCGCGGCGGTCGGGACCCGGCTGGAGGTGGACGTCCGCGGCAGCCTGATCCCCGCGACGGTGGTCGGGATGCCGTTTTACAAGCGGAAGAAGTGAACCCCTCACCGGAGCCGTGCCATGACTCGCCTCGCCCTGCCGGTCGTGTTGATGCTCGCCGCCGTCCCCGCCGCCGCTCAACAGCCCGACGGTAAAGCGAACCGGGAGGCGATCAAGAAGCTCGACTTCCTGGCCGGCAAGTGGAAGGGCGACGCGACGTTCTCGCGCGGCAAGGACACGCAGTCGATCACGCAGGCCGAGGTCGTCGAGTACCGGCTCGGGGGGACGGTCCTGCTGATCGAGGGGACGGGGACCGGCAAGCTGCCCGGCCAGGACAAGGAGGGGGTCGTCTTCAACGCCCTGGCGGTGGTCTCCTTCGACGCCAAGTCCGGCAAGTATTCCATCAAGGCGTACCGGGCCGAGGGGCAGTCGGTGGACGCGGCCCTGACCCTCTCCGACGGCGGCAAGGGGTTCGCCTGGGGGTTCCAGGAGCCGACGCGCGGCACCCAGGTTCGGTACGTCATGACCCTGACCGACAAGGGCCAGTGGCACGAGGTCGGCGAGTACAGTACCGACGGCAAGGCCTGGACCAAGTTCATTGAGATGACGCTGACCCGTGTCAAGGAGTAGCGGATGGACCTCAACACCCTGCGGTACGCCCCGACCCACGAGTGGGCGCTCCGCGACCCGAACGGCGACACCGCGGTCGTCGGCATCACCGCATTCGCTGCCGAGCAACTCGGCGACGTGACCTACCTGGAACTGCCAAAGGTCGGCAAGTCCTTCTCGGCCGGGGACGAGGTCGGCGTCATCGAGTCGGTGAAGTCCACCTCGCCGCTGTATGCCCCGGTCAGCGGCGAGGTGATCGCGGTCAATGACACGCTGCCCGACAACCTGGAGCGGCTCCAGGGCGACCCCTACGAGGTCGGGTGGATGTACAAGGTCCGGCTCGCGCCCGGGGCGACGCTCGACCACCTGCTGACGAAGACCCAGTACGACGCGCAGGTCGCGTCCGATGGGCACTGACCGTCTTTCTCCCCTCTCCCCCAAGGGGAGAGGGGAACCAGACCAAACATTCCCGCGAGAGAATTCGGTGAGTGCATACCTGCTGAACACGCCCGACGACCAGAAGGCGATGCTCGCCCGGATCGGCGTGAAGTCCGTCGAGGACCTGTTCTCGCCGATCCCGGCGGACCTGCGGCTGAACCGGCCGCTCGACATCCCGCCGGCCATGTCCGAACAGGAGTTGACCCGGCACCTGCAACGCCTCGCCGGCCGCAACCGGTCCGCGGCGGACGCGGTCTGCTTCCTCGGCGGCGGCGCCAACGACCACTTCATCCCGAGCGTCGTGGACGCGGTCGCCGGGCGCGGCGAGTTCTACACCGCGTACACCCCCTACCAGGCCGAGGCCAGCCAGGGGACGCTGCAAGCGGTCTTCGAGTATCAGACGCTGATGTGCCAGCTCACCGGGCTGGACGTGGCCAACGCCTCGCTCTACGAGGGCGGGTCGGCGACCGCCGAGGCGATGCTCATGTCGCTGGGCGTCACCGGCCGCACCGGGGACGTGCTGGTCGCCGAGAGCGTTCATCCCGAGTACCGGCAGGTGCTCGAAACCTATGCGGCGAACCTCGACTGCCGCATCGTCACGCTGCCGACGCCCGACGGGTTCCTGAACCCCGACGACGTGGCGAAGGCGGTCAACGATACCACCGTGTGTGTGATCGCGCAGTCGCCGAACTTCTTCGGGCACCTCGAAGAGATGCAGGCGATCGGCAACGCGGCCCGGAAGGTCGGGGCGGTGTTCGTGGCCAGTTTCGACCCGATCTCGGTCGGCGTGCTGAAGCGGCCCGGCGACTACGGGGCGGACATCGCCGTCGCGGAGGGGCAGGGGCTGGGCGTGCCGCTGGGCTACGGCGGGCCGTACCTGGGCATTCTCGCCTGCCGCGGGGAGCAGAAGTACCTGCGCAAGATCCCCGGCCGGCTGGTCGGGCAGACGGTAGACCGCCACGGCAAGCGGTGCTGGGTGCTGACGCTCCAGCCGCGCGAGCAGCACATCGCCCGGCAGCGCGCGACGAGCAACATCTGCACGAATCAGGGGCTGCTGGCACTGCGGGCGGCGGTGTACCTGACCGCGCTGGGGCCGCAGGGCCTGCGCGAGACGGCCGACTTGTGCCTGCGCAAGGCCCACTACGCCGCCGAGCAACTCGCGAAGGTGCCCGGTGTGAAGCTCAAGTTCCCCCGGCCGTTCGTCAAGGAGTTCACGCTGTCGGTGCCCGGAGACGTGAACGCGCTGCTGGCGAAACTCCGCGGGCAGGGCTACCACGCCGGGCTGCCGCTGGGGCGCTGGTATTCTGACATGGCCGACGGCCTGACGGTCGCCGTGACCGAGAAGCGGACGCGCGCCGAGATCGACGGCCTGGCCGCGGCAATGAAGGCGTAACGCGGGAGGTTCGACATGCCGTCGCCATTCCCGGGCATGGACCCGTGGCTGGAACGACCAGCGGTGTTCCCTTCACTCCACAACGGGCTTGTGATCCACCTCCAGGGGGCACTCAACGCGGTCCTCCCACCGCAGTATGTGGCGACAAACGATAACCGCGTGTACGTCGATCCGGAACTTCGGCGGGTTCCGGACCTCGGCGTGCTGGGACCAGACCGCCCGGTGACCGGGGGCACCGCCACAATTGCCGCAGCAATGACCGGCGCCGGATTGTTGGCCGCCGGAACCGAACCCGTCACCGAGCCGGTCGAGGAGACATACCTAGAAATCCGATCGGCCGATGACGACCGGCTGGTGACTGCGGTTGAGGTGGTCAGCCCCGCGAACAAGCGATCGGGCGAGGACGGCCGCATCTCGTACCAACAGAAGCAGAGTGAATACAGAGCGTCGGGCGTGAACCTGGTGGAGATAGACCTGCTGCGCAGCGGGCCGCACACGACCGCGATCCCGGAATCCCGGTTGCGGGCGGTGGCCGGACCGTGCGAGTACCACGTGTGCGTCGCGGTCGCAGGAATTCCCCGGGAATACTACGTGGCCCCGATCCGACTCACCGACCACCTCCCGGTTCTCGCCGTCCCCCTCGACCCGGGCGTGACCCCGGTGACGGTTGACCTCCAGGCTGTGTTCGACCAGTGCTACGATGCGGGGCGGTACGACCGAATCGCAAAGTACGACCGCCGACCACCCGACCCCCCGCTGACCCCGGAGCAACAGGCGTGGGCCGAGGGCATTCTTCGCGAGAAGGGGCTGTTGCCATGACCCCCGACGACATCAAGCCGCTCCTGACGGCAAGCCCGTTCGTCCGGTTCTACCTGAACCTGTCCGACGGCACGAGCCACGAGGTAGCCGACCCGGCGGAAGCGACATTCGCCCCGTCCGGCGCGGTGCTGCTCCACGAGTCGAAGGGCCGGCGAACACTCATCGCACTGGCGCATGTGGTAAGCATCAGCTTCCCGTCTGCCACCGGCGGCGGGGAGGCGTTCTTCCTCCAGGGCCGGCCGTGACCGCCCGTCGGACGGGTGAAACCCGGCCCTACCGGTGGCGACCCACTGCAAGCGCTTGACATTCGGTATTCTGAACTTATGGACAGTATGAGGAGTTGGGTGCGCCCGGACGCTCGGACGGGGATCAGGTTGCCACATTGCCACTCCCCGAAGTGGCCATCTGCCCGCCTGACCCACTCCGATTGAGGCGCGGCCGAAACGAGAGGGCAAGGTTGCCACATTGCCACTCCCAGAAGTGGCACCCTTGGCACCCTTGCCCGGCCGGTGGGTCGGCGCTCGACGACTCGCTTGACCCACCCTGACGAGGATGACCGTGACCGACGACGAGGCGTTCATCCGCCGCATCGTGGACAGCCCGGGGGACGACCTCCCGCGGAGGCGATCATGAGCTGGGACATCTTCGTTCAAGACCTGCCCGAAGGCATCCGGTGCGTAGCGGAAATCCCGGACGACTTCGTACCCCGGGAAGTGATCGCGAAACGGTCGGACGTCATTCGCGTACTCTCCGAGGTGGCTCCTCAGGCGGATCTCAACGATCCCGAATGGATTCTGATCAGCGGGCCGGGCTGTTCGATCGAACTCAGCTTGGCGAACAAAGAAGCCCTCAACGGGTTCGCGTTCTTCGTGCGTGGGAGCAATGAGGCCGCGGCCGTAGTCGCCGACATTCTCCGACCTCTGGGCCTGCAAGCACTCGACATGTCGTCCGAGACAGGACTGTTCGACTTCGAGCATGCGGCGAAGTCCTTGGCCCGGTGGCGGCTATACCGAAATCAAGTCATTGACGACCACGGCGGGCACCCGCCGATTACCGAAAGCGATTCCGAATGAACAACACCCAATCCACCGAACTCGTCTTCGAACTCTCCCGCCCCGGGCGGCGGTGCCACCGGCTGCCGGCTTGCGACGTGCCCGGTGACACCCCGCTGACATCGCTGGTGCCGCAGGAACACCTCGCCGACGCGCCG
>DATLIF010000187.1:0-9802 GCA_035539575.1 Fimbriiglobus sp.
GGTACAATGTCCCCATGACCCGGCTGACCCCCGACCCGATCGACTACCACGCCCTGACGGACGCGGTCCGGTACCCGCACTGCGGGGCGGTGGTGCTGTTCCTCGGCACTGTCCGCGACCTGACCGGCGACCAGGTGACTACTCACCTCGACTACGACGCCTACGCCCCGATGGCCGAAAAGAAACTGGCCGAGGTCGAGGCCGAGGTCCGCCGGCGGTGGCCGGTCGGGGACGTCGCCCTGGTCCACCGCCTCGGCCGACTGGGCGTCGGCGAGGTCAGCGTCGCCGTGGCCGTGAGCTGCCCGCACCGGGCGCAAGCGTTTGACGCCGGGCGGTACGCCATCGACACGCTCAAGGAGTTGGTGCCGATCTGGAAGAAGGAGAACGCCCCGGACGGCCGGGGCGGCTGGGTCCACCCGGAGGGTAAGTCGTGAGCGAACTGCCCCGCGTGTACCTGGTGCGGCACGGCGAAACTGAGTGGTCGAAGTCCGGCCAGCACACCGGCCGCACGGACGTGCCGCTGACGACGGCAGGCGAGGCGGTTGCGCCGCAGATCGGGGCGCGGCTGGCCGACGTCTCCTTCGCGCGGGTGCTGAGCAGCCCGCGGGGCCGTGCGAGGCGGACCGCTGAACTGGCGGGGTTCACGCCGGAGATCGACGACGACCTCGTCGAGTGGGATTACGGCGATTACGAGGGGCTGACCAGCCAGGAGATTCGCGGCCGCCGGCCGGGGTGGCTGGTCTTCCGCGACGGCGCCCCGCACGGTGAATCGGTCCGCCAGGCCACCGAACGGGCGGACGCCGTGGTCGCGAGGTTGAAGGCGCTATCCGGCAACGTGCTGGTCTTCTCGCATGGCCACTTCCTGCGGGTGCTGGCCGCCCGGTGGATCGGCCAGCCGGCCGCGTTCGCCCAGCACCTACTGCTCGGGACCGCCACGCTGAGCATCCTCGACTTCGACCACCACAACCCGGACGAGCCGGCTATTTCCCTGTGGAACGACGACCGGCACCTCGTCGGGTAAACTGGACCGTATGGGCGACCGCCATCCACTCTCGACTAGCACGGGCGACGACTCAGTACTCAGTACTCAGTACTCAGTACTGAAAGACTCGTTCGGCCGCGCCCATAACAACCTCCGCGTCAGCGTCACCGACCGGTGCAACTTGCGGTGTACGTACTGCATGCCGGAAGACGTGGTCTTCCGCGACAAATCGGAATTGCTGACGTTCGAGGAGATCGCCCAGTTCGTCCGGGTGGCGGCCGGGCTGGGCATCGACAAGGTACGTCTGACCGGCGGCGAGCCGCTGATGCGCCGCGGCTTGCCGGACCTGGTGCGGATGGTCGTCGGCATCCCCGGTATCAAGGATGTGGGGATGACGACCAACGGCCTCCTGCTGGCGCGGCAGGCCCTTGAGCTGTACGAGGCGGGCCTGCGACGGCTGAACGTGTCGCTGGACACGCTCGATCCCGGCCGGTTCCGCGAACTGAGCCGCCGCGACGGTGTCGAGGAGGTCGTCGCGGGGCTGCTGGCCGCGAAGGATGCGGGGTTCGGGCCGATCAAGGTGAACGCGGTGGCGATCCGCGGGTTCATCGAGCACGACGCGGTGCCGCTGGCTCGGTTCTGCCGCGAGCACGGCTTCGAACTGCGCTTCATTGAGTACATGCCGATCGGGGCGGAGGCGTGGGAGCGGGCGAAGTGCTATTTCGCCCACGAACTGCTGGAGTTGTTGGAACGCGAGGTCGCGCCGCTGGCCCCCGCGGCGGACTATGACCCGAAGGCCCCGGCGATGGACTTCGACTACGCCGACGGCGGCCGGGTCGGGGTGATCGCGTCGGTGTCGCGGCCGTTCTGCCGAAGCTGCAACCGGCTGCGGCTGACCGCCGACGGCAAGCTCCGCAACTGCCTGTTCGCGCTCGACGAGGCAGACGTCAAGCCGCTGCTGCGGACGGAGAGCCCCGACGAGGCCCGGCTCGCCGAGGTGATCCGCGCGACCGTGTGGGCGAAGTGGGAGGGCCACGAGATTAACACCGCGAAGTTCGTGAAGCCTGGCCGGACCATGCACTCGATCGGTGGCTAACCGGCCGGCAGTTGGGTATCATCTCCTCCGCCACGTCTTTCGCTGCCGGATCCCCAGGAGCCTTTCCCATGCTGCGCCGTGTAGTCTGCGCCGCCGTCGTGGCGGCCCTCGCGGTCGGGGTCGCTGCCGCCGCCGAGCCGATCAAGGTCGAGCTGAAGGACTTCAAGTTCAAGGTCAAGAACGAGGGCACGCCCGACGATTTGCTCGGGCACAACGAGGGCGAGTCGAAGCTGTTCTTCTATGTCCACGGGACCGGCACCGCCGAGGTCAAGGTCCCCGAGGACGGCGAGTACACGATCACCATCGAGGCGTCGTGCGACGAGGCCAACAAGATGCTGGCCAAGATCAAGGTCGCGGTGGACGAGGAAGTAGTGGCCAAGGAGTTCGCACTGAAGGAGGCCACCGCGAAGGAATACCCGTTCACCGCGAAGCTCAAGAAAGGCACGCCGAAGCTGTCGATCGAGTTCCTCAACGACGAGTTCAAGGAAGGCGAGTACGACCTGAACCTGTACGTCCACTCGGTCAAGATCGAGAAGAAGAAGTAGACACACCTCCAAGCCCACCCGCGACCGCGGGTGGGCTTGGCTCATCCCGTCCTGAGTCCCGACATGACGCGCCGACGCAGGCTCCGTCGCTGGGCGGTCCGCCTGCTCCTGCTCGCCGCGGCCGGGTTCGCCCTGCTCAACGTCCTCGCCTACCGGCACGCCCACACGTTCACACACTACGACCTGTCCGCGGCCCGCTCGGCGAAGCCCGAGGCGCTCTCGTTCGCGGCCAGGGCCCGGGCCGTCGTCGTCGGGGTGCCGGTGCCGCGGCCGGCCTGCCACGCCACCCCGGCCGACGTCGGGCTGGCATTCACGTCTCACACCATCGATCTCGACGGCGAATCGGTCGCCCTCTGGCATGTCGATCACCCGGCTTCGCGCGGGGTCGCCGTCCTCGGTCACGGCTACGCCTCCTGCAAGTCCGACCTGCTCCGCGACGCGGCCGGGTTTCACAAGCTCGGGTTCGCCGCGGTGCTCGTGGACTTCCGGGGCTCGGGGGACTCGTCCGGCGACTCGGTCACGCTCGGTGTTCGCGAAGCCGCCGACCTGGCCGCCGCGGTGCGGTGGGCGGAGGCGAGGCACCCCGGCAAGCCCGTCGTGCTGTACGGGTTCTCGATGGGGTCGGCAGCTGTCCTGCGGGCGGTCGCCGGCCACGGGATAACCCCAGCCGCGGTCATCCTCGAAGCCCCGTTCGACCGGCTGTTGAACGCCGTCCGGCACCGGTTCCGGGCGATGGGCCTACCGTCCTGGCCGGGGGCCGAGTTGCTCGTCTTCTGGGGCGGCCGGCAAAACAGCTTCGACGGGTTCGCCCACAACCCGGCCGACGATGCGGCCGCCGTCCGCTGTCCCGCGCTGGTCCTGCACGGGTCGGCCGACCCGCGGGCGCCAACGGACGGGGTCCGCCGGGTGTTCGACCGGTTGCCCGCCCCGAAGCGGCTCGCCACCGTCGAGGGGGCCGGGCACTTCTCCCTCGCCCGGTTCGACCGGGAGCGGTGGGAAGCCGAGCTGGACGAATTCCTATCCGAAGTCGGAAAAAGCGCGAAGTAACACCCCGGACCGGGGAACCTACTCTGCGACCGACGCGACGGAGCCCCCGAATGTCGTCGAACCCCCGCGGCCTGCTGAGGGCCGCACTCCGCACGCTCGCCCCGGACCCGCCGGCCGACTCCGACGCCGAGTTGCTCGGCCGGTACGTCGCCGCGCGGGACCAGGATGCGTTCGCGGCGCTGGTCCGCCGGCACGGGCCGATGGTCCACGGCGTCTGCCGTCGCCGGCTGCGCGGGACGGACGCGGACGACGCCTTCCAGGTCACGTTCATGGTGCTGGCCCGCGACGCGGCAAAGGTCGCGCGGCGGGAGTCGCTGCCGGGGTGGCTCTACCGGGTCGCGTACCTGGTGGCGCTGAAGCTCGCCGGCAAGACCGCACGGCGGGAGGCCGACCCGCTCATGGACCACGACGCCGCCACCCGGGCCGACCCGCACGACGAGGCCGCGACGAAGGAACTCAAGGACGCGCTCGACCAGGAGCTGGCGGCGCTGCCAGACCGGCTGCGGGCGGTGGTCGTCCTGTGCGGGCTGGAGGAACGCACCAACGCGGAGGCCGCGAAGCTGCTCGGCTGCCCGGTGGGCACGGTCGATTCACGGCTGTCAGCAGCCCGCAAGGCGCTGAAGGCCCGGCTGACCCACCGCGGTCTGGCGTTGACCGCCGGCGTGACGCTGGAGGCGCTGCTCCGACCCGGACCCGCGATCGCGTTGAGCGAACTGATCGACCGGACGACCCTCGCCGCGGTGGCGTACGCTACCGGCGGGACAGTGACCGACCCACTCACCCAAATCGCCGACGGAGTGACTCCGACCATGGGAATCGCCAAGCTGAAGCTGTGGGCCGCGGCCGGCATGTCCGTGGCCCTGTTCGGGCCGGCCGGCCTGGGGCTGATGTCCGCCCCAGCCGGGCAGGAGAAGGGCAAGCCCAAGGACCCGCCGGCCGCCGCGGCGAAGGCCGACCCGCCGAGGAAGGCCGATGCGCCAAGGGTCGAGGGCACGCAGGACGGATTGCGGCCCGAGCCGGGCGACGAGGCCGCGCTGCGGAGGCTGCTCGCCGAGCGTGCCCCCGAGGTCCCCGACGGGATCGCCATGCGGGAGCTGCTGGAACAGCTTTACAAGCAGTTCGGGCTGATCGCCCGGCTCGACACGGGCGCGTACATGCGGGCCGGCCCGCCGGACGACTTCGGCCCGCACCAGTTCTACGAAGCGAAGGTGAAACTGCCGGTGACCCGCGGCATGTCGGTCGCCGACCTGCTGACCGATGTGCTCGCCCAACTCCCACTCCCGACCGACAGCGGCCCAGTCCCCTTCACCTACCGGGTCCGCGACAACCAAGTGCTGATCGTGCCGGCGTACAAGCCGCCGGTGGTCCCCGGGATGGGGGCGCACCTCGAGCCGGGATCCGTCACGCCTTTTGTCGATCAGAAGCGGCTACTGGAGCAGATCGTCGGCCAGCCGGTGTCGCTTTCGATCGAGGAGAAGCCGCTGACCGAGGCGGTGAAGGAGTTGCGTAAGCTGACCGGGGCGAACATCGTCATCGACGCCCGGTGCAAGGTCGAAGCGCAGCAGCCCGTGTCTGCCACGTTCGATGATGTGCGGCTCCTGAGTGCGTTGCAGCTCCTGGCGGACATGTGCGGCCTGAAGCCGGTGGCGATGAACAACGTGTACTACGTCACCACTCCGGAGAACGCGGCCCGGCTCCAGAAGGAGGTCAGCCGCGACCTGTTCGGCGAGCCGCAGTCCGCCTCGCCGACGATCGCCGTCCCGGCCGGGTTCGTCACTGACGGCTACCACTACTTCCCCCGCACCGCGGACATGAAGCCGGTCGAATCGCTCGGTGGGGGGATCGGCGGGTTCCAGCCGGTCCCCGCCCCGCCACAGCCGGCCCCGCCGGAGAAGAAGGACGCCAAGCCGGCGCCGACGCCGGAGAAGAAGTAGCCCGTTCGATCAGCCCAGCGAGCGGGGGACGTCAGTCCCCCGAGTGACCGCGAAGGCGCATCACTCGGGGGACTGACGCCCCCCGCTCGCTTCGTCGAATCTTGGGCTGGCCCCGGGGCTTCAAAAGGCGTAAGAGAACGGGTCGGGAGCACCCGTTTCGCCAGACAACGATCTCGATGCCCGACGCGACCCGCATCCACCCGACCGCCATCATCTCCGCCGAGGCCCGGCTCGCCGACGACGTGACCATCGGCCCATACTCGGTCATCGACGGCCCGGTCACACTCGGCCCCGGCTGCAAGGTCGGCCCGTACGTCCACCTGATCGGCCCGCTGACAATGGGCCGGGATAACGCGATCCACGCCGGCTGCGTGATCGGCGACGAGCCGCAGCACACTGCGTACAAGGGCGAGGTCACCAGCGTCGAAGTCGGCGACGGCAACTCCTTCCGCGAGCAGGTCGTCATTCACCGCGGCATGCCGGTCGTGGACGGAACCCCGGGGACCGGGGTCACGCGCATCGGCAGCCACAACATGTTCATGTCCAACAGCCACCTGGCCCACGACTGCCGGGTCGGCGACCACACCATCTTCGCTAGCGGGGCGGTCGTCGGCGGGCACGCGGAGATCCACGACCAGGCGTTTCTGTCCGGCAACACCGCCGTCCACCAGTTCTGCCGGGTCGGCCGGCTGGCGTTCCTGGGCGGCACGTCCGCGATCAGCCAGGACCTGCCGCCGTTCTGGATCGTCCAGGGGGTGATCAACCAGGTGATGGGGGTGAACCTGGTCGGCATGCGCCGGGCCGGGGTGCCGCGCGAGGAGATCCAGGCGGTCCGCGCCGCGTTCAAGCTCATCAACCGATCCGGGCTGACCATCCCGCAGGCGCTGGAGCAGATCGAGGCGGCCAGCGGCCAACTGACGGCGGTCCGCCAGGTGGTGGACTTCATCCAGTCGTCGAAGCGCGGCGTCTGCATCGCCGACCACAAGAGCGACTCGCAAGACAGCGACTGAGCAAGACCGGGCCGCCACGGAGGGCGGCCCCTACGTCGGGTAGGGGCCGCCCTCCGTGGCGGCCCGGGAGCGCTTCCCCCTCACCCTCGGCCCCTCTCCCCAGCGGGGAGAGGGGAGAAAGAAATACGGGGAACACGGATGTTCGCCCGGCTCCTCACCTCCTGGCTGGCCCTCTCCCCGGCATCGCGGCTGGCGATCGTCGCCTGGGTCGCCGTGACGGCTGGCGTCTTCGGCCGCGTGCTCGCGTCCCCGCCACGGTCGCAGACTGTGGTGCCGATCTACCTGACCGCCGGGCAAAAGTGGTGCGAGTCGGCTGACCTGTACCAGTACTCGCCGGGGCTGGATCTGTACCGCAACCCGCCCGGCGTGGCGGCCGCGTTCGCTGTGCTGACCCCACTGCCAGAGAAGATCGCCGGCCTCGTCTGGCGCGGCGCGTGCCTGGCGGTCTTCCTGCTCGGGCTGGCGCGGTTCCGCCGCGACGTGATCCCGGAGCTTTCCCCCGACCGGGCGGCGTGGCTGTTCACCCTGGCGGCACCGCTGGCCCTGGCCCCGCTCAACAACGGGCAGGTGAACCTGCTACTGGCCGGCTTCGCGCTCAACGGGACCACCGCCGCGGCCCGCGGCCGGTGGTGGACCGCGGCCGGGTGGTTCGCGCCAATGGGCTGGATCAAGGTCTACCCACTGGCCGTCGGGCTGCTCACGGCGCTAACCGTGCCCCGGCAACTCGGCCCGCGGTTGCTGCTGCTGACCGCCGCGGGATTCGTCGCGCCGTTCGCGCTGGCCGACCCGGGGTATGTGCTGGACCAGTACCGCAGCCTGGCCCACCAGTACGGCATAGACGACCGGACGCACGCCGACCTGACACGCGTGCCGCTGGACTGGACTGTGCTACCGCGGACGTGGCTCGGCTGGGTGCCGCCGAAGGGGCTGACCGCGGGAGTATCGCTCATCGCCGCGGTGGTTGCGGCAGGGTATGTGGCCCGGTCACTCCGTGACCGGACGTCCGGTCACGGAGTGACCGGGCCACTCGTCCTCGGCTCGGTGTGGATGACCGTGTTCGGCCCGGCGACGGAGATGAACACCTACTCGGTACTGGCCGGGATCGCCGCGTACCTGGTTGTCTCGCCAACGCCGCGGCCGCGCTGGGCGGTTTACGCCGCAATGGTCGGGTACGGGCTGCTCGCCGCGTCCGTGATTCGCTGTGCGTTCCCGCAAGACTGGCGATTCCAGGTCCTCGGCCCGCAGGCGGTCGGGGCGCTGCTGCTGGCGGTCGCGGCGCTGGCCCGGCCGGCAAAGCAAGGAGCCGCGGGGTGGAACCCCACGGCCCGGCTGTCTCGTACCACGTCCCATGTCTAAGCGGAGCGGGAGGGATTCGAACCCTCGATACGGTTTCCCGTATACGGCATTTCCAGTGCCGCCTCTTCAACCACTCGAGCACCGCTCCCCAACAGCATTTGGACACCAGCGGCAACGCCGCGGTTCGCAACCGACAAGTCAACATCCTATCCCCCGCCGCGGGGGCCGACAACAGCTCAGCACGCCGCCGTCTTGCGCTTCTTGCCAAGCCGGCCGGCCGCCTCGATCTTGTTGATGTACTGGAGCGCGTCGGGCACCTGGCAGGAGGTCTCCCCCATATCGACCTCGACCGGGCCGATCGCCTTCGCCGCCGCCTTCGCCCGCGTCGTCAGCGGCGCCACCGCCCCGCCGACCGCGATCACGAACCCGTTCATCGCGTACCGGACCAGGTTCGCGGCGCCGGGAATCTCCTTCTGCACCCGGCCGAGGAGACCTTCGATCTCGTCCAGGTCGAGTTCCTCGTCCGGCCGGATCGAGACGTAGCTCGAATAGGTGGTCCACCCCGCTACGGCGATGAGTTCTTTCGGCGAGTCCATCCACTCCGTCGCCAGCTCGACGGCGTACCGCGACTCCGACGCCACCCACGGGACCGTGTACCCGGCGAGCATGTTCCAGTAGGCCCCCTTCACCCACTTCCGCAGGTCGGCCTTCGTCATCCGCGCGGGGTCGGCGATCAGCCCGGCGAGGTACATCGCGTCCGAGACGCCGGTGGCATACAGCGCCAGCGCCAGGTCGTGATCCGTCTTGACGCGCTTCTGGATCTTCTTGAGGTCCTCGACCTTGACGCCGTAGAACGGCTCCCGGGCGCCGTGGCGGAGCAGGACCTTCTTGATGCTCGCGTTGCCGAGAGTCTTCAACTCGGCCAGGACCTCGTCGGCGGTGGGCATGGGACGACCTCCGGGAGTGAGGGGGTGTCCAATTATCCACCACGCGGCGGATCCCGCAAACCGCGTTGCCGTACAATCCGGATGATGGACCCGATCTACCTCGATCACAACGCGACGACGCCGCTTTTGCCGGAAGCGTGGGAGGCGATGCGCCCGGTCCTGGCCGGGGCATTCGGCAACCCGTCGTCGGCCCACCACGCCGGCCGGCAGGCGCGGCAGCACCTGGAAGACGCGCGCGAGCGGGTCGCGGCGCTGCTGGGCGCTCACCCGGACGAGGTGATCTTCACCAGCGGGGCGACCGAGGCGAACAACCTGGCGATCTTCGGACTGGTGACGGAGCCCGGCCACCTGCTCGCCGCCCCGATCGAGCACCCGTGCATCGTCGAACCGCTCAGGCAACTCGCCGCCCGCGGATTCGAGCTGGACTGGCTCCCCGTCACCCGCCGCGGCCACGTCGAGACAGCGGCGGTCCGCGACCGGGTCCGCGAGGACACGCGGCTCGTCTGCCTGATGCTCGCCAACCACGAGACGGGCGCGATCCAGCCCGTCCGGCACGTCGCCAAGACGCTGCCGAAACACATCCCCTTGCACTGCGACGCGGCCCAGGCGGTCGGCAAGATGCCGGTGGACTTCCGCGACCTGGGGGTGACAACGCTTAGCGCCTCGGCCCACAAGTTCCGCGGACCCAAGGGCGTCGGTCTGTTGCTGCTGAAGCGCGGCGCGAAGCTGCGACCGCTGCTGCACGGTGGCCACCAGCAGCGCGGCCACCGGCCGGGCACGGAGCCGGTGGCGCTGGCGGTCGGCCTGGCCGTGGCGCTGGAACACGCCGTCCGCGACCTGGACACCAACAAGACGAAGCTGGAGGGGCTACGGCGACGGTTGCTGGAAGGGTTATGCGAACGGCTTGGGTCTTCTGTCTTCCTCCCCTCGCCCCTTGGGGGAGAG
>DATLIF010000188.1:0-3334 GCA_035539575.1 Fimbriiglobus sp.
GGGCAACAGTGGTTCCGCCCTGACGAAGTTCCCAACCGTGACCGGCGAACCGACTGTGTCGACCATCCGGAAATGGCAAAAACACCCGCACTCCAGGGTTTTTCAGCAGCCTGCTAGAGAGGGTCAAACCCGGGTGTTACCGTCGAGCCCGGGCTTCCCGTGCTTCTCCTTCACCACGGCGTACAGGCGGGCGAGGTCGGCGAGGTTCGGACAGCGGGCCGCCGAACGGTGGCCCGGGGAACTACGCCGCGCGGGACACCGCGAGGAACCACGGCACCCCGGCCTCGAACGCCCGGGCCTCGTCCGTCTCCCAGAGCCGCTTGTCAGGCACGGGCGGGAAGGCGTCGGTCCGACTAAACCGGTCGCTGCGGACCGGTCGGCTCGCCTTGCTGTCGGGTGCGGGTTTGCACGCGGTCATCGACGTGTCCCTCTTGGTTGCTGTTTGCAACTGACGGGGGATACAATAGGTGGTTGCATCTTGCAACAGAATCCGAAGATTCTCTCCCACCCTCGACCTTGCGAGGGAGCAATGCCGTTAAACGCAAGAGCTTGGAAAAGGACGTGTGCCCGGTCGCCCGGTCCCTGGAAGCGGTCGGCGACGCCTGGTCGATGCTGATCGTGCGTCAGGCGTTCGCCGGCGACCGGCGGTTCGGGGAGTTCGAGAAGAGTCTTGGGGTGGCCAAGAACATCCTGACCGTGCGTCTACGGAAGCTGGTCGCGCAGGGAGTGCTCGAACAGGTGCCCACAGCGGACGGAGGCGTGTATCACGAGTACGCGCTGACCGAGAAGGAGCGGGGGCTGTACCTGGTTCTGACGGCGCTACGGCAGTGGGGCGAGGGGTGCGCGGGGACGCCACGTACGTGCTAGTGGACCGGAGGGACCGCAAGCCGGTCAAGCCGCTCGCGTTCCACGCCCACGACGGGCGGGAGTTGGGGCCGATGCCTGACCGGCTACCAGCTGGGCCTTGCTACGCGACTTGCGGGCGGTTCAGTTGCGATGTCCCGGCGGCCGCGGCACGATCGGCCGCGAGCAAGTGTGTGATTAGTACCCAAAAGCGGTGACGGATCGGGGGCGCGACCCGCCGCGAGAAGCCCTGCCGGCTCTGATACTTCCTAGTGCAGGGGCATGGGAGGTCTTTGTCGGTGCAGTCCGGGTGCGAATAATGGGTCATGCAACCCCAACTCTTCGTACCCCCGCTCAGCCCCGAGCGCCGGCAATCGCTGCGTACCGGTCTCCGTGCGGCCGAGGCGTTCACCGCCCGCCGGTGCCAGATCCTCCTGGCCAGCGCTGACGGCCAAGCTCCGTCGGCCATCGCCCGTGCCCTCCGTTGCACCAGCCCGACCGTTCGCAACGCGATCCACGCCTTCGCCCGGGAGGGGCTCGACTGCTTGCGAGAGAAGTCCTCCCGCCCGCACTCGGCCCAGCCGCTGTTGGACGGCTCCCGGGCCGAGTCTCTCAAGGAGATCCTGCATCAGCCGCCACGGGCGTTCGGCAAGCCGACCAGCCTCTGGACGCTGGACTTGGTGGCCGAGGTCTGCCACACCAAGGGGTGGACGCCCCGGGTCGTGGCCGGCGAGACGATCCGCCAGGCGCTCCAGCGGTTGGGCATCGGGTGGCGGCGGGCCAAGCAGTGGATCACCAGCCCCGACCCGGCGTACGCGCGGAAAAAAACTAGCTCCGCAAACGTGACTGGTTGAGTTTGTCTTCCAGGTCCCGCAGGTACGCTGCTGGATCCCGCCTGAATCGCCAGCGGTCCGTTCGTCGTTCCCGGCGTTGCTCCAACTCGGCCCGCTTCGCCTGCCACGCCGCCCGGTTCGCCCCGCTCAACTGCTCGGCGGTCACGTCCTGCCGCCGCGTCGCCAGCCCGGCCAGCAGCTTGGCCGACCCCCGCAGCACCAGGGACGGGCTGGCCCCCCGTCGGCCACTCGCCCGCCGCTCGTGGTATCGGTGGCTCCCGAACGCCTGCTCCAGGTCGTTGTTCGTCCGCGGCAGATCGGCCGTGTCGTAGCAGGCGAACAGCCCAGGCCAGTAACTCCGGCTCACCTTCACGAAGTGATCGACGCCCGATGCCAGTGGTCCGGCCGACAGCCGGTGTCGGGTCATCGCGCCGAGCAACCCGCTCAACTGCCGACGGACCCGGTCTCCGGAAGACCCGTCCTGGCCCAGGAGGTGGGCCGCTTGATGCACCCACCCGAACGCCAAGCGGATCGGCGGCCACATCACGGCCGTCGCTGCCAACGCCCGGCTCACCATCCCGCGCAAGGACGTCAACTCGACCGGGAGCCCCCTTTTGCCGCCGCCCGCTCCAGGCTCGCGTTGATCGTGGTGAGCCGCTCGTGCAACTTCAGCCCGGACGCTTCCAACGGGGGCCGGCCGTCGTCGGTCAACGCGCTGCGGACCGCCGAGCAGTATCCGCGAACCGCCTCCGCCTCCGCCCCCGCCTGGTTCTCCACCCGCCGCTCGATGGCGCGCACGCCCCGCACCTTCTTCTTCAACTCCTTCTTGGCGTGCCGGTCGGCCTCGTAAATCGGCCGGGCCGCCTCCCGCAGGTAGTGGAACTGGCACAACTGGTAGGGCACCCCGCCGAACACCGCCGCCACCGCCTGGCGGATCGTGCGCTGGCCGTCCGACACAATGCCCGCGACCGGCACCGGGCACGCCCGCTTCACGTCCTCCAGCCACCCGATCAGGTCCTTCCGCCGCGCCGACAGCAGGGCCTTCGCCGCGAGGATCTCGCCCGACAGGCAATCGCGGACGACCCACAGGACCTCGTGCCCGACATCCGGTTGCAGCCCGTCGATGCCGAGGACCACACGCTTCTGGCCGGCCAGCACCGCCCGCAACCGACGGTCGTCGGTGAGGGCGACGGCGAGTAACTCATCGTACCGATCGAGGAGGTTGAGGACGGTCCGCTCGGCGACGGCCACGCCACGGCCGACCAGGTGGGTCCGGATCTCGGGGACCGACCGGTGCTCACGGTAGCGGAGGCGGCCGACGAGGGCGAGCACATCGAACCCGAACTCGTGCCGCGGGAGGGCGAAGTGCCCCTCGGCCTCGGGTCGGTAGGGCGTGCGGACGGCCGGACAGCGGTCGTTGCGGCAGCGGCGGATGGTCAGGTTCAGCCGGGTGACGCCCGCGAGAGTGGCGATGGTGCGGCGGTTGGTATAGTCGGCCCGAAGGTGTCGCCCGCAGTCGAGGCAGGTCGTCCGCTGGGGCGTCAGGTCGTGGGTGATCGTGGGATCGAGGTGCTTGGCCGTCTTGGCCATCGGTCGGTCCTCCGTGACGAACCCAAACTCTAACCCCTCAACCCCTTCCTCCGCCAGTCACGTTTGCG
>DATLIF010000189.1:0-7311 GCA_035539575.1 Fimbriiglobus sp.
GGTACAATACCTGGGGTGAAACCGCAGGCCCGGCCGAGCGAATAACTCTCGACGACCCGACCACGCCCGGGGAACCGCCATGACCGCCGACCCATGGGACGACGCCGACGACCGCATCGGGGTGCCGGTGGCCGGATCTGCCCGCCCGAAGCTCGTCGAGACCCCGCGCCGGGAACCGCCCGGTTCGCAGGAACCCGAGTTGCGGCCCGGCGACACCGACCTGGGCCGGCCGCCGCAGGTGCCGGCGAGCGCCGCCCCGCTGACCGACGACGACCGTCGGCGGCTGCGCCAGGCCGAGGAGGAGCAGGCGCTGCAAGACCTGGCCGAGGCCGAGGAGATGCTCGCCTCCGACCCGGCGGTGATGGGCTGGGCCGGGTGGTTCGCTCACCCGCTCGCGGCTGCGTTCCTGATAGGCAGTGCCGGCGCGCTGGGGCTGTTCCTGTATTCGCAGGTGTTGAACGTCCTGAACAGCCTCCAGTCCGTGCAACCGGCGTGGGTACAGTACCCCGGATACGCGGCGCTGGGGCTGCTCGCGCTGGCCGTCCTGTACGCGATGACGAGGCTGCTGTTCCTCTACGCCCGACTGCGGCGCAACCGGCAGCTGCGGCTGCGCGGGCTGGAGGAGTTGCACGCCCGGACCCGATTGCGGTGGCTGGCGCACGCCAAGACGCAGGAGGCCAAGGCGCGGCTGGAGGAATACGTCCGCATCTACCCGATCGACACCCCGAAGGGGCTCAAGACTCTGGTGCGGGTCGGCGTCACCCCGCAGACGGCGGAAGAGTTGTCGAAGGTCCGCGACGAGCTGCTTGACCCGGCGCGGTACGCCTCGGCCGGGGAGTGGTTCGAACGGTTCCGCGACGGCTTCCAGTCGAAGCTCGACGCCGCGGCGGACGCCCGCATCAAGTACTGGGCGAACCGCGCGATGCTGGTGACGGCGGTGTCGCCGAATGGCCTTGTGGACGGCCTCTCAACGTCGTACTTCGGGTTCGCGATGCTGGCCGACCTGTGCCGGGTGTACAACCTCAAGGCCGGCCGGACCGGGACGACGGTGCTATTGGCCCGGGTGTTCTTCAACGCCTACTTGGCCGGCAACCTCAACGACCTGGAGAAGCTGGCGGAGGACCAGTACGACCACCTGTTCGAGCAGGGGTTCCACGTGGTCGGCGTGGGGGTGAGTTCCAACGTGGTCAGCAAGTTCCTGGGCAAGGTCGGCGCGAAGGCAACGACCGGCTATCTGAACCGGGTGCTGCTCGGCCGGCTCGGACGGTATGCGTGTCGGCTGCTGCGACCGGTGACGCGGGAGTGATGGGGTTCTGTTACATGGGGTGACGCTCGGGAATCGTAGGGACGGCCATCAATGTCGGAGACGATTCCTGATGATGCATTGGTGCTCCGGGGCGGGCGGAATCGGCCGGAGGATTTGGAGCGAGGCACCGGAACCCACCCCAGCGGCGTGACGGGTGTGTCGGTCGAATCCGCGGCGGGGCTATCGATGCAGGAGCTGGCGGCGGGCATTCCACACCGACAGGTCGGTGTTACGACCGTCGGTGCGGTCCGGGCGGCCGGAGGAGACGTGGTGCGGACTTCCGGTCGGAGTGCCCATCACGCGACCCTGACCGGCCTCAGCCCGGGAGACGCAAGCAGACTCCTCACCCCGACGATTGCGAACCCTGCGGCGGGCGGTTAGCGAGTGGAGGACCGGTATGAACGGGCCGCGGGTATATGCGGACTTCAATAACGCCGACCCGAAAGGTCGGCTACGGTTGAATTGCGCGGGGACCATCGCTGACCTGTCCCGCCTGGGAGTTCAGTTGCGCGAGGGGCTGGTTCTGACAGTCTACATGGACGACACGGATGACCATGATCAACCCGACGACCTGGAAGCCGTAGCGGTAGTGGAATACTCCCAGGACGAGGGGTGGGTAGCCCGCATCGATTGGGCCGCGGTGCGACACGCCTCCGAAGCCCGTCACCCGGACACGAACGGGACAGGTGGGCACGCTCCGGCGCGGCACCCAGAGGTGCCTTGACGTTCCTACACCAGCCAGCCGCCCGTCACCGGGATCACCTGCCCGGTGACATAGCCGGTCTCCTCGCTCGCCAGGAACAGCACCACGTTGGCGATGTCGTCCGGCTGCGCGAGCCGGCCGACGGGGATCTGCTTGAGGTACTCGGCCATCACCTCCGGCTTGATCTCGCCGAGCATCGGCGTTTGCACCACCCCCGGCGCGACCGCGTTGACCGTGATGCCGCGCCGGGCGAACTCCTTGGCCAGCGACCGGGTCATGCCGATCACCCCGGCCTTGGCGGCGGCGTAGTTCGCCTGGCCGTGGATGCCGACCAGCCCGGCCACCGACGCGATGCTCACCACCCGGCCGCCGTCGCGCAGCACCTCGGCCGCGTACTTGCAGCAGTGGAACACCCCGGTCAGGTTTGTCTGGATGACCGCGTGCCAGTCGTCGAGCGTCATCTTGCGCAGGCTGCGGTCCTTCAGCACCCCCGCGTTGTTCACCAGTACGTCCAGCCCACCGAACTCCGCCTTCACGGACTGCATCAGCCGCTCGACCTGGGCCGCGTCCCGCACGTCGGCGGCGAACAGGCGGACGTTATTGGGCGAGAAGGTGCCAATCAGCCGACCGTTCTCGTCGTGCATCGGCACCGCTGGCGACCCCAGCCGTGCCGCCAGCGCTTCGGCGTCCTTCTTGTTCGCCCCGTCGGGGTCGTCCCAGTAGTGCAGCACGCACGTTGCCCCGGCGCTGGCGAACTTCGAGAGGATCGCGGCCCCGATCCCGCGGGAGCTGCCGGTGACCAGGACTACCTTGTCGGTGAAGTCGTAGCGGATCATGGGAGCGGTGAGCTATGAGCGGTGAGCGGTGAGCAAAGAGCCCCGTTCTGACTAGCATACCGTCTGAGACGAACTCTGGCTCACCGCTCATAGCTCACCGCTCATGGCTATCCGCCTGGCCCACTTCAGCGACGTCCACCTGACCAGCAAGCCGCTCGGGTGGCATCCGCGGGACTGGATCAGCAAGCGCGCGACCGGTTGGGTGAACGTGCGGCTTCTGGGCCGCGGCCGGCGGTTCAAGCAGGCCCCGGCGGTGGTCGCGGCGATGATGCGGGCGCTCCGCGAGCGGGCGCTGGACGCGCTCGTCTTCAGCGGCGACGCGACCGGGATGGGCTTCGAGTCCGAGTTCGCGGTGGCGGCGAAGGCGCTCGGTGTCGGGGATGAAGCGCTGCCGCCGGCCGTGGCGGTCCCGGGGAACCACGACTACTACACCCCCCGGGCCGTCCGCGGTGGGCTGTTCGAGGCGTACTTCGGCCCCTGGCAGGTCGGCCTGCGGGTGGACGACCAGCCGTACCCGTTCGCACGCCGGGTCGGCGACGTCTGGCTGATCTGTGCGAACTCGTCCACGGTCAACCGGTGGAACTGGGACGCCAGCGGCGCGATCGGCCCGGACCAACTCCGGCGGCTGCGGCTGCTGTGCGCATCGCTGTCCCCCGGGGTGCGGGTGCTGGTGACGCACTACCCGGTGCGGACGGCCCGCGGGGAGGTCGAGCCGCGGGTCCACCGCCTCCGCGACCACGCTGCGGCCCTGGAAGCCGCCTCGGACTGCGGCATCGGCCTGTGGCTGCACGGCCACATCCACCGCGGGTTCGTGCTCAAGCCGACCGGCGGGCTGCCGTTCCCGGTGGTATGCGTCGGCAGCTCGACCCAGAACAACCGGTGGATGTACAACGAGTACACCATCGCGGGGACGAAGCTGGAGGGCGTCCACCGCGTCTACGACCCGGACCACGACCGGTTCCGCGACGCCGGGTTTTTTGAGCTGGACCTGCACGGCGGATGACTTCTCCCGACCGCCGCACTGGGTTATCATCTCTCCGACCCACCGGACCTTCGCCCCACCGCGGATGACGCCATGCCCCGACTCCTCTCCGCCCTCGCGCTCCTCGTGCTCGCCTCGCCCGCCTTCGCCCAGCGGGAGTTCGGCTTCGACAACACCAAGCCCTCCGGTCAGCCGTACCTCTCGCCCGAGGAGACGGTCAAGCGGATGAAGGTGGCCCCGGAGTTCGAGGTGAAGCTGTTCGCCGGGGAGCCGAACTGCGTCAACCCGATCGCCTTCACCATCGACGAGAAGGGCCGCGTCTGGGTAGTCGAGTGCTTCGAGTACCCCAGCCGCACGCCGAAGGGCAAGGCCCCGCGCGACCGCATCGTGATCCTCGAAGACACCGACGGCGACGGGGCGTGCGATAAGCGCACGGTGTTCGCGGAAGGGAAAGACTTCCCTGTGCCGGAGGAACGGAAGCAGAAGGGGCTTGGCGCCTTCGACCTGGCCAGCGGTATCGAGGTCGGCAACGGCGGGGTGTACGTCGGGGCGCCGCCGTACCTGTGGTTCATCGAGAACAAGGGCGACAAGCCGGGAAAGTTCGAGACGGTGCTCAGCGGCTTCGGCAGCGAGGACACGCACGAGACGCTGAACACCTTCCTGTGGGGGCCGGACGGCTGGCTCTACGGTCTGCACGGCGTCTTCACGCAGTCAACCGTCAAGAGCCTGGACGGTCCCGAGACCCGGCTGAACGGGGCCGTCTGGCGCTACCACCCGAAGACGAAGAAGTTCGAGGTGTTCGCCGAGGGCACGTCGAACCCGTGGGGGATGGACTGGCGGAACACCGACGGTCAGTTCATCCTCTGCTGCTGCGTGATCCCGCACCTGTTCCACGTCATCCCCGGCGGCATCTACAAGCGGCAGGCCGGGGCGAGTTTCAACCCCCACGCCTACGGGTACATCGACGAGATCTGCGACCACACGTTCCACCGCGAGAGCGGCTGGGCGCACGCCGGGCTGATCTCGCTGGACGCGCCGCACCTCCCCGAGAAGTACCGGAACAGCGTGATCTTCGGCAGCATCCACGGCTGTTCGGTGAAGCAGAACGTCCTCAAGCCCAACGGCAGCACGTTCCGGGCGAGCAAGGCCGAGGACTTCCTCGTGTCTGGGGACAAGAACTTCCGGCCGATCAACATGAAGTGGGGGCCGAACGGGGACATTTATCTCATCGACTGGCACGATCAGAACCCATGCCACCAGGCGAAGCCGGACGACTGGGACTACGAGCGCGGCCGGGTGTACCGCATCCAGCTCAAGGGGACGCAGCCGAAGAAGGCGGAGGACTTGAGCAAGAAGACACCTGAGGAGCATATCAAACTGGTGGCAACCGGGAGGCCATATGAGTCCCGAACGGCGCTACGGCTGATCTGGGAGCGGAACCGTGGTCTGTTTAAGGACGCGATTCAGGAGCAGGTGTGTTTCACCGATCCAAAGGCGCGACTGGCTTTCGCAATCAGGCTCGGACTCGGACAGTACGACCCAGGAGAGGTTGACATTGCCAGGACCGCAAAACTGGCGACACAAGAAAACGACCCGACAATCCGACGAGAACTTGCCTCCCTCGCCATTTGGACCGCCGACAAACAGGACGTGCGGTTGCTACCGCACGCTCTAATGCAGCACAAGAAGGACGCGAGCGACCCGGTCATCCCGCACCTGATCTGGTACGCCTACGAGAAGGTGCTGACCAAGGCGAGCCGGGCCTGAACGCGGAACTCACCTGGCTGAAGGAGAACGCCGGCGGCAACCCGCTCGTCACCAATCACATCGTCCCCCGCGTAATGCGCCGACTCGTCGCCACCGGTCAGCAGGACGACCTCACCCTGTGCGTGAAGCTCGCTGCCGAGGTCAACGATTCCGCTGCCCGCCGCGCCGCGCTGGAGGGGCTGGCCGTTGCCCTCCATGACCAGGTCATCGACGCCCCGGCCGGTTGGGCCGAGGCGCAGAAGACGCTCCTCGCTGCCAACGACTCTGGCGTTGCCGAACTGGTCAACAAGCTGGCCGTCAGCTTCCGCGACCCCGAGGCGCTGAAGCGGGCGTATGCCGTGGTCCGCGACGGGAAGCAGGCCCCCGATCGGCGGGGCGAGGCGCTGCGGCAGGTGGTGCGGCTGCGACACCCGGACGCTGCGGCCCTCGTCGGCTCGCTCCTGCGGCAAGACGGGGACGTGCGGGTCCGCGCCGAGGCCGCCCGGCAACTGGCCGCCTTCGACACCCCGCAGATCGCCGCGGAGACGGTCCGCGACTGGAAGGCGTTCCCGAAGGCGATCCGGCCGGAACTGGTCAACAGCCTCGCCTCCCGCAAGGGCGGCGCGCGGGCGCTGCTGCAAGCACTGGCTGCCGGCACCATCGACCGGGCCGACGTGACGGACAACGTGATCGTCCGAATCCAGGCGTTCCGGGACCGCGAACTCAACCATCTCGTCGAGAAGAACTGGGGCCGCACCCGGCCGACGCCGAAGGAACTGGACGGGCTTATCGCCAAGGTGCGGAAGGAACTGACGTCCGGCCCGGCGTCGTTCGCTCGCGGCAAGGCGGTGTTCGAGAACCAATGCGCCAAGTGCCACAAGTTCGACGGAAGCGGCGCCGACGTCGGTCCCGCGCTGGACGGCGCGGCCCGCGACGTCGAGTACATCCTCGCGAATGTCATCGACCCGAACCGGGTGATCGGCTCGCCGTACTTCCAGCGGATCGTCAAGACGCTCGACGGCCGGGTCGAGCAGGGGCTTCTCACCGGGGAAGACGACAATTCGATCTCCCTGAAGGTGGAGAAGGGGGAGGTCCGGCGGTTCGCCAAGGCCGACCTGGACGGGCCGGTGCAAGTGGTCGAGAAGTCGATGATGCCGGAGGGGCTGACGGCCGGCATGACGGCGCAGGACTTCCGGGACCTCGTGCGCTACCTGATGGTCCACCCGTACCTGACCGCCGTGACAGTGGACGGCAAGCTGGCATCGGCCGGCGTCACCGGTCAAATCCGACTGCCGTACACCGGCGCGGCGGTGGTCGAGGCCGAGGTGACGGCCGCCGCGGACGTGGTGACGCAACTGCAACTCACCGGCGCAGACGAGTTCGAGGTGAAGTTGGACGGCAAGGTGATCGGCAAGGGGGCCGGCAAGCAAGCGGCGGTTGACGTGACGTTGCCGAAGGGGACGCACAAGCTGACGCTGTCCGTGAAGGGCAAGTCACTGACCGCCCGGCTGCTCGACCCCGAGCGGAAGCTGAGTTACCCGGACGCCGAGAAGAAGAAGTAATCAATACCGCTACGTCATCGTGAGAACGGTCGAGCCGGTATCCCGCCCCTGAGCGGGTGTTGCCATACCCCTGAGCGGCTACACCCCCGTTGTCCCGCCCGCTGTCAATGCGGCGGGCTTCCCGGGCACGGCCTTCGCCCCGGTCGGCGGGACGGACGGGGACGCGCTTCACGAGG
>DATLIF010000190.1:0-13778 GCA_035539575.1 Fimbriiglobus sp.
CGCCCGGTGCGACCGACCCGGTTCCGCTCGATCAGGTCCCGTACCGCCGACAAGGGGACCCGGCGGCTCCGGCCGATCTTCACGTACTCCAACTCCCCGCTCTCCATCAGGGCGTACGCCTTGGCCCGGCTGATCGACATCAGCCACGCGGCCTGCGCGACCTTGACGAGCATGGGAGAGGGTTGCGTGTCTACCACCGTTCAAACCCTCCACCGGGGTTGACCGCCGTCTAGACCGATGCAACGATATCAGAGCGTCAAATAGAGGGGAATAGAAGAATCCTCAAAAAGAATCATCATGGCCAAACCCAAACGAGCCACGGGGCAGATCACCGTCCGCTGCGGGGTGGAGAGCCATCAGCAACTGCTCGATATCGCCGCCGCGCTCGGGGCGGACTTGACGGGCTTGGTCAACCAGATGATCCGGGAATCTCTACCGCGATACGCGAAACGCGCCGAGGAGGAGAACGCCCGGTTAGTCGCGACCCGTCTGAGCGGGGAGAAACTCCACGTCCCGACCAACGAACCCGTCATTGTCCAGATGTTCCTGGCCGCCCGGAAGGAACCCGACCACCGTCAGGCGGGGGTGATGGAGGAAGTGGCTCGTCGGTTCCAGCAACCCGGTGATCCGCCACTCGGGGAGACGGTTCGGTTTGCCACGACGCTGATGGAGAAGCAAGAGGCGTTGGACGCCACACGCCGGATCCTGAATGCCCCGTGGCGGTGGTCAATGGTCCCCACGCTGAGTGCTCTGACCCAGTCTGAGAAGCAGCTCAAGTTGGAGATCGAGGGGCTTATACGCGAACGGGAAGAGCGTCGAGCCCATCGCGACGCCAGCAAGCAGTCCCGGAAGAAGAATTGACGGTGATTCAACTCGCCGGCCACGCCTCCCCATCGGACGCGGTATGCGGTGCCGATCATCATCGGCCCGCGGTGGCCGCCAACACCGTCCTGCCGGAAATGACGACCAGCGACAGGAGCAGCCCAGCGACCGCCACCAAGAGGAGGATGATTGGCCACCAAGATGGCTACGACCGGCACCACCTGGAACGTGACGCGGCGGGGGTCGGTGGAGGTGGGGCAACCGCCGAGCGCCGTCGTGATTACCATCGGCCCTACGATAGGGAGTAGGACGACGACCGACACCACCTAAGCGACAACATGTCCGCGCCGGACATCAAGTCGGTGAACGCGTAGGCTTCGCTATACCGCGTGCCCTTCTGGGACAGCCTCAGGGTCGGCCTGGGGTGAGAACGGGGCCTGTAGCGCATCCTGACGCTTCGGCTCCTCGGTAAGACTGGTCCAGCGGTCCCGGCGATCCGCCGGGTACGTTACGCAGTGCGACGATGCTTGGCGCGACGGCGACGGGCAGGAGGATGTCGCGTCAGGGGGTGTCCGCGTCCTCGCCCTCCGACCCGAAGCCCGGCAGCAGCACTTCCAACGGTGTCTTGGCCAAGACAGCGGTCATTATCCCGACGTGCCTCAGGTTGCGAAGATCGAAGTAAAGCTGTCCAGCCAGTGCGGGGATAGCAGCAGAGCTGACCCGACAAGTGGCCGGGCGGCTTAATGAGCCGCTGGCCCAAGCCGGGGAGAAAAAGATCAAGTAATCCCGATGATGGCCGCCGACGAACCGGACCTGGACTGCAGCCACGCGGTCCCGACCTCGCCTCATGAACAGGCACCAGATTCCCTCGACTGTCCGGCGGAGCGCCGACCGAAGGCGGGTCCTGGTGTCCACCACGTCCGTCGCGGTCGCCAAGGCGTCTACCAGCGACCGGCATTCACCCCAAGCCCCTGCTGGTGGGGCCGCGACCTCAGCTTGGACGACTGCCAACTCCTCGGTCACCGTCTTCTTCTCTGCCTCCAGTTCCCTCAACTTGCGGACGGCGGCTTCGACCTCGTCGTCCCCCAGTGCCGCCTGGATTCGGGCGATGCGGCCCACGATAGTTGTCAACTTGTCGGTCAGCACCACCACGCTGCCGCCTCCGTCACGGAATGGTAACACTTCGGCAGGATCGATTTCCTTCAATCGGGAGAGAATGGCGGTCTCGAACGGTTCCGCTGGGAACGAGGCCCACGACAGCAACCCCTTCTTCGCCGAGTCAGGGACGACGTAGCGGCCGTTGCTGTTGTACTGGACATGGAGAGGCCCGCCATCGCGGGCGTCCGTCAGTAGCCCGGCGAAGACGTTCACCACGGCCCCGGTTCGGCCCCTTGCTCGGGGGACGAACCGGCGGGTCAACGCGGCCTGCGCCGCGAACCAGACGCTCTCAGTAACAACGGCCGGGTAGTACCCGGGGAGTGGCGGGCCGTCCGGGACGCGGGTCCGCTTCGGCGGCGGCCCGCCCTGCACCCGGGAGACTGGCTTGACTCCGTGCTGTGTGTACGGCTGGTACTCGCCGAGAACGGTACGGGTTTTGAGCAAGTGATAGACGGTTGATATGGACCAGGTCGAGGCCCCAGACTTCCGCCTCCGGTTCGCCAGCGATGACACGCCCTCGGCGTTGAGCCGCTTGACGATGGTGGAGATGCCGAAGCCGTCGATCGCCATCTGGTAGATGCGTCGAACGACGGCCGCCTTGGCGCGGTCGAGGACGATCCGCTTACCCTCGACACGGCACCAACTCGGTACGGTCGGGGTCAAGATCTCGGAGCCCGCCCGTCGCTTCTTCGCCGCCCACGCCTGACCGACTCGCTCGGACTTCATCCGGCTCTCGGAGTTGCCGCGGGACAGCTCCATGATGGCCATCATCAGGGCCATCGAGTCCGACTTGTCGTCGAACACCTGCTCGGCCGGCGACAGCTGGACGATGCGGACACCGGCTTGGAGGAGGCCGAGGAACAGCATCAGCGCCGGCTGGATGTGTTCGCGCGAGAGGCGGTCGAGGTTTTCGACGATCAGGTAGGAGCCGCGGGCGATCTTCCCGGCCTCCACGAGGGCCAGGAAGCAGGCCAAGCCGTAGCGGTCGGAATTCCCCTTGTGCCGATGAAGCCCGTGGAAGCCCGAGACCCCCTCGTCTCGCAATGTCAGTGAACTCTTGAGCCTGACCCCATTCCGCTCAAGCCAGGCGTCCCGCTTGGCGGTCTGGCGCCGGACGCTGTCGCCATCGGCTTGGTTCGGCGAACTGAAGCGAATGTAGGAGTAGGCGGTTGGAGCTGGGCGGTTCTTGCGAGACATGGGCGATATCCTTGGAGACTTTGCCAGGATAGCGCCTTCGTTGGGAAATGTCTAGAACGTGCCGACCTTCTGGAAGCTGGAGACGAAGTGTTCGTTGAGGAACTCGCCGACCTTCGAGTCCGCCAGGGCGCCCACACGGACCGCTTCGGCGTTGTTTCAGGTGAACCGCGGGTCCTCGAAGTTCCCCGAGACGTGCAGGACGAAGACCAGCTTCTCCTGCTTCCGGGCCAGGGCTGCGGCCTCCTTCGGCGTGTCCACGAAGTCCACCCTGGTGCCGAAGCAGGCGGCCTCCTCGGCCGCGATGGCCGGCGCGGCGATGAGGGCCGCGGCGAGAGCGAACGACAACCGACGCATGGCGTGTCCTCCGGGCGTGTCGGGCGCATCGTACCACCGTTCCGACGGTCCGGGACAGTGGGGCGTTGGTGGTTGTTACAGACCCGTTGCAGTCGGTCCGCGACTTACTCGGACATGAACTTCGCACGCTCGGCTCGCCACCGGGTGGCCTCGGCCGTTCGGCCCGTCTCGTCGCTGTGCCGCACCAGCCAGTCGAGCACCTCGCCAACGCGGGGCCGGGTGTGGGCCGGTAGAGCCCCCTCGTGCCGCCGGAGCCCGTCGTACCCGGCGGCGAGTAGCGGTCCGGCGTCGGCGTGCCGCTTCGCCCCGAGCAGCGCGCCGCCCAGCAGGGCCTTCGCCCAGTCGGTCCGCCAGTCGCCGGGCCGCGCCTTCTCCCCGGCCGCGATGCACCCGCGAAGCAGGGGCTCGGCGTCGGCATACTTCCGTTGGCGGACCAGGCAGAGCCCCAGTTCGGCCGCGACATCGGTTGCGGCCGACGATTCCGCCCCGTCGGTCCGTTGGCGCGCCCGGAGCAGGTCGCGCAGGGGGACTTCGGCGAGGTCCGGCTGGCCTGACGCCCGGCTGGCGCGATCCAGGTCGGCGATTAGCCCGTCCACCAACCGCCTTGCCTCCGCGGCGTGGGTCCGGTCCCGCGCGGCGCCTTCGGCCACGGGGAGGGCCTTCGCCGCCAGCGCTGCGGCCTCGCGGTGGTCGCCCCGGTCGCGTAGGAAGTGGCCGAGTGAACGGTAGCCGTAGGCAAGCCCCAACCGGTAGGCGGGAACCGCGGGCAGAGCGGAGACGAGTTGCTCGTTCAACTCGACGGCCCGGCGCAATGCCTCCTCCGCCCCGGCCGCTCCCGGCCCGGAGGCTAGGTAATTGCCCGCCTGCGTGTAGCTGGTCGATGCCCCCCACAGATACTCCCACTCGAACGGGTAGTCGCGGATCAGCCGCTCGTACACCGCGTGCGACTCGCGG
Source organism: Fimbriiglobus sp. (assembly GCA_035539575.1). Classification (GTDB taxonomy): domain Bacteria; phylum Planctomycetota; class Planctomycetia; order Gemmatales; family Gemmataceae; genus DASSAT01. Next base: position 4,486 of record DATLIF010000190.1, read on the forward strand.
AAGTGCCGCACGGCGTCCGCGCGCTGGTCCTTCTTGGCCAGGAGGACGCCGAGCATCTGGTGCGAGTTCCCGAAGTAGACCCGATAAAGCGGCTCGAACGGAACCTCATCGGCCCAGCGCCCGGGGGCCGGTTCGGCGGGGCGTCGGTCGGCCAGCCGGCCGGCGATGGCCAGGGCCTCGCGCAGCAGTGGCTCTGCCCCCGCAAGATCCCCGCGGCTCATCAGAAGCAAGCCCAGGTTGAAGGTATCACCCCACAGGTCGCGCCAGTACAGCGGGACCTCGGAGTAGGCCCGGGTGAGCTGGTCGTGGACATCCCGGGCGTGGCGGAACTCCGTCTCGGCCTGAGCCCGGAGGTCCTTGAAGCCGAGCAGTTCGCCGAGGTAAAGGTGGCAGATGCCCCACTCCCGGCGGTACAGGGGAACGCCGGGGAAGTCCTCGGCCAGTCGGCGGTACTCCGGCAGGGCCTTGCGGTAGGCCGCTTCCGCCTCCTCACGCTCGCCGAGCAGGCTGAGGATTCGGGCCACCCGCAGGCGGCCGCGGGCCGCCAGCGCGCGGGCCTCCTCTGTTTCGCCGCGGCGGGCCGCGGCCTGCTCGTGCAGTGCCAGTAAGTTCCGCAAGTAGCGCTTCTCCCGATCCCCGATCGTGGACTGGCGGGAGAAGAGGGTGTCCAGCCCGGCACCGGTGGCGGCGTCGAGGGCCTCGGTTGCCTCCTGCCGGGCCGCGGTCTCGCCCGCTAGAGCCTCCCGCGCCCGGTCCCGCTCCTGCCGGGCGGTCGCCTCCGCGTCGGTCGCCCGGATCAACCCGACGGTGGTGCCGACCGCCCCGCCCGCCAGCGCCAGCACTAGTATCGATGCGCCGATCACCGCCCCGCGGTTGCGCCGACAGAACTTGCGACAGCGATACCACCGCGACGGCGGACCGGCCTCGACCGGCTCGTCGGCCAGAAACCTCTGAAGGTCGCGGGCCAGCCCGTTCGCGGTCTCGTACCGCCGGGTGCGGTCTTTCTCCAGGCACTTCATCACGATCCAGTCCAGCTCCCCGCGCACCTCGCCGCGCGGCCGGGGCGACCGCGCCGGGAGCAGGTCCCGGGCCGCGCCGAGCCGGGTACTCGGCCGCGGCGGATCCACCTCCCGGATCATCCGCAGGGCCTCGACCAGCGACACGGTCCGCAGCACGTCGCGGGCCAGCGGGGTGACGCCGGTCAGCAGCTCGTACAGCAGCGCCCCGAGCGCGTAGACGTCGGCGCGGGTGTCCACATCCAGCGCGGAGAGTTCCGCCTGCTCCGGGGCCATGTACTCCAGCGTTCCGACCACCGCCCCGATCTCGGTGTACATGGTCCGCTCGCCGAGCCGGGCGTACAGGGCCTTGGCCACCCCGAAGTCGATCACCTTGGGGACCGGGTTGCCGTCCTGGATGCCAACCAGGACGTTGGACGGCTTGAGGTCGCGGTGGATGACCCCCTTCTGGTGCGCGTGCTGCACCGCCTGGCAGACCGGCACGAACAGCCCCAGCCGCTCCCGGACACCCAGGCCCAACTCGTCGCAGTAGGTGGTGATCGGCACCCCCTTGACCAGCTCCATCGCGAAGTACGGCCGACCGGAAGGGGCGGCCCCGGCGTCGTACACCCGGGCGATGTTGGTGTGGTCCATCAGCGCCAGCGCCTGACGCTCGGCCTCGAACCGGGCGATCACCTGATCGGAGTCCATCCCGGCCTTGACCAGCTTCAGGGCAACGCGGCGCTTGACCGGGTGCTCCTGGACGGCGGCCCACACCTCGCCCATGCCGCCTTCGCCGAGCTTCTGAACCAACTTGTACGGGCCGATCGACTGCTCCGCGCGCGGCTCGGCGGCGATCGGCGCGACGCCGCCGGGGATGGTGGTGGCGTACGGGGCGCGGCCCGGAGATGCTCCCGAGACCTCCCGGGTCGGCGCGGAGGCGGCATCGTCGGACTGGGCCAGGTTGCGAAGGGTCAACCCGCACCGGGCGCAGGTGGCCGCGTGATCGGCGACCACCTGCCGCTGCGGGTCTGCCAATCGGCCCGAGGCGAAGTCCAGCAGCAGTTGCCGGTGGGGGCAGGGGGCCGGTGTACCCGGCGTCGGCTGTTCCACGCCAAACCTCGAATATGACTCGACCCGTCGCCCCGGCTGGCCGCGCCGGCAGGAGGGCGGGCGCGATCGTCTCCGAAGTGACCGATCGGTGCCACGAAAAAGTTGGGGTGGTCAGCGGGTCCGCTGTCGGTGGTACTCGGCCTGCTCCGGGTCGCCGTGGGCAGCGTAGTAGTCGGAGAGCGCCTGGTGGGTGGGCTTGTGGCCGGGAGCGAGTTGGAGCGCCCCGTGCAGCCACCGCAGCCCCTCGGCATCCTGGCCGTTGCGCAGACAGACGCGGGCCGCCTCCAGCCGCGGCTCGGGGTCGGAGGGCGTCTTGACCATCGCCGCCACCGCCTTCTCCAGACGGGTCAGGTCGGCCTCGATCTGTCGGGAACGTTCCAGGTGGGCAGTCGCCTCCTCGGCCCGGCCGAGTTGCTGGAGCGCGACGCCGAACTGGAGCCGGACCTCGTGGTCGTTCGGGGCCAGCTCAACGGCCCGGCGCAGCAGCGGCTCGGCCTCCTCCGGCCGCCCCTCCCGCAGCGCGAACAGGCCGACCTCCAGCAGGGCCTCGCTGGCGTCGGCGTGCCGCTCGCGCAGCTCGCGCACCAACGGACGGGCTTCCTCGGTCCGGCCGAGTTGCACCAGGCAGCGCACCAGGCCCAGCAGTGAGGGCACTTCGCCGGGCTGGTCGCGGTGGAGCACCTCGTAGTGCCCGGCCGCCTCCTCGTACTGCCTGGCCCGGACGAGCGATTGGGCCAGGGCCATCCGGCCCCGCGCGAACCGCGGGTGCTCGGCCACCAACTTCCGCAGCGTCTCCCGCGCCTTGTCCCGGTCGCCCAGGGTGTCCGCCGTCTGGCCGCGGATCAGCAGGCCGATCGGGTTGTTCGGCGCCTGCTTCAGCAGGTACGTCACCCAGAAGCTCGCCCGGTCGAGCTGGTAGACGTGGACGCACCCGGTTGCCAGCGCCTCCAGGATCTGCTCGGAGGCGGGGTGCCGCTGGTCGGCCAGATCCATCAGGTATCGGACGACTTCCTCGATCTGGCCGCGCTGGGCCAGGAGCATGGCCCCCTCCAACCGCCCGTCCTCGGTCGAGCCGGCCAGAATGCGGTAGCGGTCGAGTTGGGACTGGGCCTCGGCCAGGTCGCCGTCCCGGCGCGCGGCCTGGGCGGCGAGCAACCGGACGCCCGGGTCGTCGGGCCGCAGACGGGCACACTCCGCCAGGTGCCGTCGGGCGGCCGGGAAGTCGTACCCGGCCAGCGCCCGCTCGGCGGCGGAGCGGTTGTGGTCGAAGCGGGCGGCCCGCTCGAAGTACCAGCCGGCGACGGCGGCCGCGGCCAGTAGCAGGGCGGTCAGTCCGATCCGCAGCGGGGTGCGGACGGGGTAGAGGAGCCAGGTGCGCAGTCGGCCGAGTGTCCGCACGTCAGGGCTGGTCCGCGAATCGTTGGTGGAAGGCGGCACGGGCCGGGTCGCCGGCCTGACGGTAGTATCCGGCCAGGGCCGCGTGGGTCGGGCGGGGATCCCCCTTCCGGCGCAGCGAGTCGCGCAGGAGGTTGAGCCCCTCCGCCGTCCGCCCCAGCCGCAGCGCGATGACCCCGGCCTCGCGGGTCGGGGCGGCATCAGCGGGCCGGGCGCTGCTCATCCCCAGGGCCTTCTCGAACCGGTCGAGATCGGCCCGGAGTTCGTCCAGCCTCCGGGCGAGCGAGTCCGCCTCGGCGTCCTTCCGCTGCGCCCGAAGGCTGGACACGAGGTGGTGGAGGGCTTCGACCTCGTTCGGTTGCTCGCCGACGGCACGACGGAGCCAGTCCTCTGCGGCGACAGGGTCGCCCTGCTCCAGCGCCGCCTTGCCGCGCAGGTAAAGTCCGGTGTACGAGAACGGGTTTCGTTCCAGCACCCTGTCGAGCAGTGGCACCGCCTCACCGGTCCGGCCCTGCTCGACCCGACACCCGGCCAACCCCAGCAGAGCCTCCGGGTCGTCGGGGTTGCGAGCCAGTAACCACTCGTAGTGTTCGGCGGCCGGGGCGGCCTGCCGCTGACGGAGCAGGACCCGGGCCAGCGCCGCCCGAGCTTCCACATAGTCAGGTGCCAGTTCGACAGCCCGGCGATACTCGCCGATCGCGATGTGCAGGTAGTGGTGCCGCTCGGCGATCCACCCGGACCACAGCCACGGCCACGGGTTCTCGGGCTGGCGGGACCGCCAGAGGTCGCAGGCTTGCTGCGCGTCGGGAAACCGCCCGGCGTCCAGGTAGCTGCGGGCCATGGCCTCCAGGACGAGCGGGGCGTCCGGGTGGTCGGGGCCGATCGTGGCGCGGAGGCGGGCGTCCACCCCGTCGAGTTGCCCCTGCTGGACCAGGATCAAGTCCCATTCCAGCCGGGTCGCGTCCGTCGGCCCGCCGAGTTGTTCGCTCTGGCCGAGATACCGGCCCGCCTCGACGAACCGCCCCTGTCGGCGGGCGGTGCGGGCGGCCAGGAAGTACCCGGCCGGGTCACGGGGACGGAGTTCGATGTAGCGGTCCAGAGCGGCCGCCGCGGCGTCGAGGTCGTACCGGTGAAGTGCGTCCTCGGCCGCGTGCCATTGCCGCCCGGCCCGGTAAGAATCCCAACCCCGTGCCAAGGCCAGGGCCAGCACAGCGGCGATCGGGACAGCCGACAAGAGCCACCACCGCCGACGGGACCGCCGGGCCGCGGTCGGCGGTGGCGGGTCAGGAGTCAGGGCCGGGTCCTTCGCCGTGGGGTCCGCGGTCGGCGGGGGCGGACACGCATCGAGACGCGCGGGATCACTTGGACAGTTTGATGTCAAATGTGTGCTCACCCGTCTCGACCTTGAAGGTCAACCCGGAGGTTTCCGGCTTGGAGAACCTGACTGGAACGGCCAGGATCTTTGTCGGCATGCTCATCGGGTCAGGGGGCACCGTGCCCGGCATGACCGGTCCCGTCGGCGCGCCCTTCAAGTGGGCCACGCCTTGCGGCGGAAGCCTGGGGGTACTCACCGTGACCCGGCATTCGCCGAGCGGGGCGTCGTTCATCACATAGTATCCGTCCTCGTCGAGCTTCGCGTTGCCGGTGATGTTCTGCTCGCTGTGGAACACCACCGTCCCGACGGATATGACCTTGCCGTCGAGAGTCACCTTCCCCTTCACGGTCGCACGCTTCTTGAAGTCGGGACCGCAGCCGGCCACGAGGGTCGCAAGGAACCCGAACAGCAGAAGCCTGCCCCAGACGGGGGCCAGACGGCGTGCTTGCATGAGTCAACTCCGATGAGCAACAGATGGAGGTCGAAGACCAGGGCCGGGCGGAGGGAAGTGTCCGAACCAGTCCCGTCCTTGCAAGCCCGTGGGCCGCAAGGACGGGACTGGCAGATTCGGCGGACCGTCAAATCGTCGGGCGCCAGGACCCGTGACTAGTCCAGGCCCAGGGTCTCCCCGCCGGTCGGGGTCAAGGCGGCGGCCCAGTTGACCGGGGGAACGGTCGGGCTCACGTTCCGCACGCTGCCGTCCATGACCAGAACCTGCATCCCGCCGCTGTGGATCGACTGTGGGAGGTGGGGGTTGCACTCGTACCGGGTGTTGCTCGGCTGGACCTGGAACTTCGAATTCACGCCGTGGGCCTGCCAGTCGTTGAACATGGCGTGCCAGTCGGGGGTGACCGTCTCGTGCGCCCATAGGGTCCCCGTGGTGGTCTGGGTGGCCCCGTTCATCCAGTTGCAGCGGGCGTACGCCTCGGCGATCCCGATGGTGTTCGACGTGCCGTCCGAGTACGATCCGGGCATCCGGGCCTGGAACGACGACTGTCCGCTGTCCCAGGCCGACATCCAGCCGCCGTCCATCGGGTTGTGGAAGGCGTCGTGGTTGGCGACGTAGTTGCTGACCACCCACCCGTTACCCCACGTCGCGGCGGGCTCATTGTTGGGGTCCGAGGGACAGAGGTAGGTCTTGATGATCTTGCTGCCGAGCGCGGTCGGCGCCGTCGCGGCGTCGTCGATCGACGGGTTGCGAGGGCTCGGCAAGCTCGACAGCTTGTAGATGTTGTCCTGTTCGATGTACGGCAGAAGATAAATCCAGAGGTTCCCCTTCTCCGCTTGCTCCTGAGATGGGTTGCCCCCTCTCTTGGTGGTGTCGGCCCGGCTCATGGGCGGGAACTTTCCGTAGGCCGAGTGGTAGTTGTGCAGACCGATGCCGAACTGCTTGAGGTTGTTCTGGCAGGTCGTCCTGGCGGCGGCCTCGCGGACCTTCTGGACGGCGGGCAGCAGCAGACCGATGAGGATCGCGATGATCGCGATCACCACCAGCAGCTCGATCAGCGTAAACGCTGTCAAGCGTCGTCGGGAGAGAAGTGATTTCATAGGGTCCCCGGGAAGGAATGAGGTCGCGGTTCCGGTCCGGTCTGCGAGTCGAAGGAATGGACTGTACGAGCCCTAACCACCTGAACCGCGGCCCGTCTGGGGAGGCGGCAGGGTCGAATCAGCCGAAACTACTGCAAGAGCCAAGGATGCCCGTAGTTAATCCTCATGTCAAGAGGGTGATTAGTAGACTCTGAAGAAATGTAACAACGTCTGTATTACACAGGGTGGCTACTGGTCGGCCCCACCCAGTGCCCGGCGGGCCGCCTCGTTGGCGGGGTCCAGTTGTAACGCGCGCCGCAGCCAGCGGAGCCCCTCCTCACGCTCGCCGTTACGCAGGAACAGCAGGCCGCCCTCGGACCACGCCGCGGCGTCGGTCGGTTGTTTGAGTACCTTCGTCCGTGCCTCGTCGAGTCGCCGTAACTCCTCGCCCATCGCCTCCGCCTTCGCCCGGACGGCTTCCGCCTCGGCGCGGCGGTCGAGCTGGAGCAAACACTGCGAGAGGCTGGTGGCGATGCGGCGGTCGTGGGGCGCGGCCGTCATTGCCCGCCGCAGCCAGCCCTCCGACTCGGCGGGGTGGCCGTCGTCCATTTCCAGTTGGCCTCGCTCCCAGAGGACCTCGCCGCGGCCGGGGAACTCGGTCGCCAGGGCGTCGAGTAGCCGGCGGGCCTCGTCGGTTTCGCTCAGCCGCCGCTTGCACCGGGCCAGCCCAAGTCGGGTCGGGCCGTGGTCAGGCCGCCGCTGCGCCAGCCATGTGAACTGCTCCAGCGCCTCCGCCGGTGTGCCGGCCACCAGCAGCGCCTCGCCCAGCTTGAGCCGCGCGGCCTCGCTGTCCGGGTGGGAGGCGATCGCCCGACGGTAGTCCACGACGGCGTCGCTGAAGTTCAGCAGCCGTTCCCACACGAACGCACGGCTCATGAGTGCCGGCAGGTCGTCCGGTCGGTGGGTCAGGTAGAAGTTCAGCCCGTCCAGTGCGCGGTAGAGGTGATAGGTGTCGAGGTCGTACTGGATGAGCGTTTCGAGGGCGGCCAGTCCAAGGTCGTCGCCGGCACGGGCCCGCTCCCGCAGCGCCGGGCCCGGCTCCTCGCCGTCTCGCTCGATACCGATCAGCGCGAACTCCACGTCGATCGCGTCCGGGTCGTCGCCGCCCTGACGGCACTGGCGCAGGTCGGCGGTCGCCTCGCCGAACTTGCGGAGCCGGCGGGCGGCGCGGGCCGCCAGCAGCCGGGCGCGGGTGTCCGCAGGCCTCGCCGCGAGGTAGGCGGTCAGGTGCTCGCGGGCGGCCGCGTTGTCGCGGGCGGCCAGCGCCTGCTCGCCCAGCCGTAGACGCTCCTCCGGTCTCTCCCGCCACGCCCCCCACGCGCCGACGGCCAGGCCCGCCGCCAGGGCCACGGCGGCCAGCGGCAACAGGCGGCGCAGTCGCGCGGCGAACCAACTCATGCCCGCGTCCCCCATCAACGCCCACCGGTCGGGACCGCCTCCGGCCGCTCTCTGCCCTGGGTGACGCGGTAGTAGTGGTCCGCCTCCACCCCGTCGAAGTGCTGCTCGGTGCCGTCCGGCCACGTCACCGACAGCCGGCCCCGCGCCTGGTCGCCCAGCCCGAACAGCAGCCGGCGGTCCCCCGACGAGGCGTACGACCCGCCCCTCTTGGCGAAGCGGGTCTGCCGCGCGCCGCCCGCCTCGAACGCGACCTTCGCCCCGACCGCGTCGGCGTGGCCGGTCGCGGCCAGCTCGACCCCGATCCAGTGACGGATCGGCCCGCCGACGCCGCGCAGCACCGCGACCGGCTCGTTGACGTGGCTGATGACCAGGTCCGTCCGACCGTCGTTGTCCAGGTCGCCGAACGCCACCCCGCGGGCCAGCCGCGGCGCCGTGTGGTACGCGCCGACCCGCGCGCTGATGTCCACAAACTGCCGCTCCTCCGGCCGGCCCGGCTTCTCGCGGTTGCGGAGCAGGACGGGTCGCTGCTTGCGGGCGGAGCCGGTGCCGGTCGGGTAGCGGATCGCGTGGCCGTTGGCCACGAACAGGTCTTCCCACCCGTCCAGATCCACGTCCACGAACGCCGTCCCCCAGCCGACGTACTTCTGACCGATGGCGGCGACCCCGGAGGCGGTGCTGCGGAAGGTGAAGAACGGCCGGTCCGGCCGGCTGTCGTTGCGGTACAGGGCGTGCAACTCGTTCTCGTAGTTGGTCACCCATAGAGCCGGCTTGCCGGACCGTTCGGGGTCGCCGGCGTCCAGCCCCATGCTGCCGTTGGGCGAGCCGCGGTCGTCCCGGGCCGTCAGGCTGGCCTGCGCCCGCTCCTCGAACTTCAACCGCCCGCGGGCGGATCGGTTCACGTACAGGAAGTTGTCCACCGTGTCGTTCGCGACGTAGACGTCCGGCTTGCGGTCGTCGTTGACGTCCGCGATCAGCACGCCGAGCCCCTTGCTGCGGTCGGGGCCGCCGGGGCTCAGTCCGGCTTCCTGGCCGACGTCCTCGAAGCTGCCCTTGCCGGTGTTGCGGTAGAGCTTGTGCGGCAGGCCGTCGAAGTTCTTCGGTGGGCAGACGTCGGGGGTCTTGCCGTCATAGGTACATTTCGGGTGCTTGGCGAAGGACCAGTCCACATACTGGCAGACGTACAGGTCCGGGAACCCGTCGGCGTCCAGGTCGGCGAACGCCGCACTCGTCGCCCAGGTGATTCCCGTGCCCAGCCCGGCCGCGGCCGACACGTCCGCGAACCGCCCGCCCTCGTTGCGGAACAGTGCCACCCGGCCCCATCCCGTGACCAGCAGGTCCGGCCGGCCGTCCCGGTCGTAGTCGCCGACCGCCGCCCCGTGCGAGTAGAACCACGGCGTACCGCCGGCCAACCTGTCCAGCCCTGCCTCCGC
>DATLIF010000191.1:0-8299 GCA_035539575.1 Fimbriiglobus sp.
CATCTTGGTCTGGTCCTTTCTGGAGGCCGGGTGGGCGGCTGGGAAGCCAGCGGGCGACTGGTCAAGGGGGAGGGAGCCAGGGACGCCGCCCAATTGATTGTGGCCGCGCCCTTCCGGAGCCGTCAACACGGACTTTGCCCCGACGTTACAGGGTGAGACGGTCTCGGTCGGCCAACCGGTTCAGGATTTCCACCCCGCGCCGGATCGTCTCGTCCGGGGCGGCGTACGAGATGCGGAAGTGGGTGTCCTGCCTACTGAATGTTACGCCAGGAATAATGAGAAGGTTCTGACGAATTGCTTCGGTGACGAACTCGGTGCCGGTCCCCCAGGGCGTCCGGGCGTACAGATAGAACGCCCCGCCGGGGACCGAAAACTCGTAGCGGTCGCGCAACCCCTCGACGAGCAGGTCGCGCTTCCGCCTGTAGTCGGCGACGATCCCGGATACGTCGAAGTCGAGTGCTGCCAGTCCGGCGTATTGAAATGGTGTCGGGGCGCAGACGAACGTCATCTGCTGGATCTTGGCCATCTCCTCGATGACCGCGCGCGGCCCGTGGGCGTAGCCGAGCCGCCAGCCGGTCATGCCGTAGGTCTTGCCGAACCCCTCGACGACCAGCACGTCTTCGTTGAACTCCGCCGGGCTGCGATCCGGGCCGTCGTAGTGGAACGCCCGGTAAATCTCGTCGGAGACGAGCAGGACACCCCGGTCGCGGGCCAACTCGGCGATCGCCTGCATGTCGGCCGGAGGGGTGACCGCCCCGGTCGGGTTGGCCGGGCTGCACGTCAGGATGACCTTGGTGCGGTCGGTGACGGCGGCCCGCACCCGGTCCGGGTCGAGGCGGAAGTCGGGGGACGTGTCCACGTACACGGCTCGCCCGCCGGCCAGCGTGACGAGGTGCGGGTAGCTGACGAAATACGGGTCCGGGACGATCACCTCATCGCCGGGGTTGACGACCGCGAGCATCGCCAGCAGGAGACCGCCGCTGGTGCCGCTCGTGACGAGTACCTCACGGTCCTCGTGCGGGAATCGGGCGCGGACGTCGGCCCGCAGCCGGTCGCGCAGCTCGGCGGCGCCCTGGGTCACGGTGTAGCCGTTCAGCCCGCGGTCAATGGCGACGTGGGCCGCGGCCTTGATCGGCTCCGGTACGTCGAAGTGCGGCTGGCCGATGCTCAGGTTCACCGGGTCCTTGAGGGACCGGCCCAGGTCGAAAATCTTGCGGATGCCGGACGCCTCGATGGCCTTCGCCCGGTCCGCGATCCAGCGAGAGGGTATGGCCATGTCTGCCTTTCTGAGCCGCGGAGCGGCGGCAGACGGTAGCCAGGGGCGCAGCCCCTGGACCGCCGAACAACAAACTCCCGAGCCCCGTAGGGGCGACAGAACCTCTGTCGCCCCTACGGGGCTCGGGTCATTCTACTGTCTACCCAGGGCTCACGCCCTGGGCTACCGTCTACCGCCGCTCCGCGGCTCAGAACCCGGACTGATTACGTCGTCCCGGCCATCTCAGGCGCCGAGACGTCGTAGCGGTCCCATGTATCGTCCATCTTCTCCAGGGCCGCCTCAACCGGCAGGGCCGTATACCGGTCGCCGGTACGGACAGCCACCCCGGCCCGGACGATCTTGCCCAGCGCGTCCGCGATCTCGAAGTCCACCGCGGTGCCGAGGGTCCGCTCCAGGTCCAGTTCGACGAAGTCGTCCAACTGCGCCGCCGTCCAGCCGGCCGCGCCGGCGTACCGCCACAGGTAGAAGTACGCCAGCAGAACCTCGCGGGTCTCCTGCTCCTCGGCCTCGTCCATGACGCGGTACAGCACCCCGGCATTGTTGTCGAGGTTCTGGTAATACAGGCTCTGCGTGAGCTGGAGCATGTACGTCTGCTTCTGCCACGCGAAGCTGGCCCACGTCTTGTAGCCGTACCCGACCAGGAGCGCTAGCGGCGTATACAGCGTCAGGAGTCCCAGCACTCCGGCCCCACCGAACAGCGCGCCGGTGATCCCGGCCAGGGACATCGTGCTGAGCTTCCAGCCGACGTATCCGACCGAGCTGGCCACCGAGCTTCCGAGCATGAACCGGTCCTGGAACGGCATCTTCACCTTCGTGCCGGGCAGGAGCATCTCCACGTCCATCTGCGGAATGTCCTTGAACAGCTTCAGGAAGACGTTGTGCGTGTCCGCCTCCTCGCCGAGCCGCGTGTGCGGCCGCTGCTTGAGGACAACCACCACCCGGCCGAACGTCCGCAGCGCCACCTCCTCCTTGCGGAAGGCCCTGTACCACGGCCGACGGGTCCGCTTCCCGAACCCCTTGCCCCGGACGAACACCGCCGCCCGGTCAAAGCAATCCCAGCAGACGTCCATGTCCACGCCCCAGTAACTCGCCCCGCGCATCACCTGCTCCAGTTCCTCCCGACTCAGCAGGGTGTAGTTGGCCTTCGCCAGCACCCGCTCGACCGAGGCGAACAACTCCGCCAGCGCCAGGGCTCGCTCCGGGTCGGAGTACTCGCGCTGCGGCGGGGTGTCGCTGTCCGGGTCGAACGGCGCGTACGCTTCCTTGAGCCGTTTGATCTGGGCCAGGTAGCCGGCGTGGACGTGGGCGGCCGCAGCCCGCGCGAACTGGCGAAACAGGACCACCTCGTCCGGCGAGGGCCGCGGCGACCCGTCCGGGCCAGCCCGGGTGCAGAGGGCGTCGGTCAGGTCGGACACCCGCAGCGGGATGAAGTGTTCGCGGTCGTGACGCACGGCCATCTCCGTATCTCCGGTCGCTCGTGCCTGATGCACACGGCGTACCGAAAAGACAGGAATGCCGACCGTGCGGTTCGGACTACTCCTCCAGATCAGCCGGGTCGGACGTGCTCGCGGCCTCATCCGCAAGTCGGTCAAGAACGCCTTGCACGGCGCTCATCCGCTCCGGCCGCTTGTGGGCGTCGTATCGCAGGCAGTTGTGAATCAGATCGCACAATTCCTTGGGGGCCAGCGGGTTCAACTCGCCGACTGGCTTGAGCATCGAGGAGAATGTCTTCTTGTCCAGTTCCAGACCGCCATCCGGGACCGCCGACGGCGGCAGCCGGAACGTCACCAGTCGGTACATCGTCGCGCCGAGGTTGTAGATGTCGGTCCGCTCGTTGATGAGCTTGTTCGACGCGGTCTCCGGGGCCATGTACTCCACGGTGCCCTGCACCCGGTCCTTCGGCTCCCCCTTGATCCAGGCGAGACCGTAGTCGAGGATCTTGACGTTCAGCCCCCGGCCGAGCATGACGTTGTTCGGCTTCATGTCGGCGTGGAGGACCCCCTGTTTGTGCATGTGGACGAGCCCGGCCGCCACCTTCTCCAGCACTCGCAGGAGCTTCGCCATCCGCAAGAGCTTGACCTTATCGAGCGTCTCCCCGGGAACGTACTCAATGAGGAGCTTCGCCTTCTTGACCCGGAACAGCCAGTCGGACTCGGTGTCGAGGCAATAAATCTTGACCAGGCTGGGGTGGTCGAGCATTTGCGCCACCCGGAACTCGTGCTTCGCCTGCTCCAGGTACTTTTTTTCCTCCTCGCCGTCGATCGAAACGACCTTGAGGGCGTACTCCTGCCCGTCGGCCTCGCGGCGGACGTGTAGAATACTGCTGTGGGCGCCGGTCCCGAGGGTGTCCAGGACCTGCACCTTGCCGATCTTGTCGATCTTTTCGGTTGCCATCGCGCCCTTCCGCGCTGGGACTCGTTGCCGGTTCGATCTTACCGGCCTGTGAGGGGGGTGGCAAACCGCCGCCGGGGGCCGCAATGAGCCGGGCCGACCTCGAACCCCGCGTCCAGGCGTTCGGCCGGGAAGTCTTCGCCCGGCTCGACCGCCAGGGGCCGGTCCCGTTCACCCGGGCGTGGGTGGACGACCGGCTGATGGGCCTGACGATGGACAACGAGGCCCTCAAGGTCCAGCTCTTTCGCTTCGTCGATACCCTGCCGTACCTCATCAACGACCCGCGGGAGATCGGCCGGCACCTACGCGAGTACCTCGGCGAGGCCCGCGACAAGCTGCCGTGGTGGGTGCGGGCGGCGGTGCGGTTCCTGCCGGAACGCGGGATCGGATCGCGGCTGCTGGCACGAGCGGCCCGGACCAACGCGACCGGTATGGCTCGCAAGTTCATCGCCGGGTCCAACGTCCGCGAGGCGATCGACGCTGTCGCGCGGATGCGGGCCGACAAGCTGACCTTTACCATCGACCTGCTCGGCGAGGCGACCATCACCGAGACCGAGGCGGACCACGTCCAGAAGCAATACCTCGATCTGATCAACGGCCTGACCCGCGAGGTCAACGCCTGGCCGGAGGTACCCGAGATCGACCGCGACGACCGTGGGCCGATCCCGCGCGTCAACGTGTCGGTGAAGCTGTCGGCCCTCTACAGCCAGTTCGACCCGATCGACCCGGACGGCACCAAGGACGCGGTCTGCGCCCGGCTGCGGCCGATCCTCTCGGCCGCGAAGACCAGCGGTGCGTTCGTCAACTTTGACATGGAGCAGTACAGCTTCAAGGACACCACCTTGAAGATCTTCCGGGAGGTGTTGACCGAGCCGGAGTTCCGTGACTGGCCGGATGTCGGTATCGCTATCCAGGCGTACCTGCGCGATACCGAGGCGGACCTACACCGGCTGCTGGACTGGGCGCGGGACGAGCGCAGGACACCCGTCTGGGTGCGGCTGGTGAAGGGCGCCTACTGGGACTACGAGACGGTGCTGGCGGCACAGCACGGCTGGCCGGTGCCGGTCTGGACCGAGAAGTGGCAGTCGGACGCCAGCTACGAGAAGCTGTCCACGTTCCTGCTCGAAAACCACGTCTGGCTGGTGCCGGCGTTCGGCAGCCACAACGTCCGCAGCATCGCGCACGCGATGGCCGTGGCGGAGCAACTGGGGGTGCCGCCGCGTCGGTACGAGTTCCAGATGCTCTACGGCATGGCCGACCCGATCAAGGACGCGATCAAGTCGCTCGGCCACCGCGTCCGGGTGTACACGCCCTACGGCGAGTTGCTGCCGGGCATGGCGTACCTGGTGCGACGACTGCTGGAGAACACGTCCAACGACTCGTTCCTGCGGCAAGGGTTCGCGGAGGGTGTGTCAGAGGAGTTGCTTCTTCGCAATCCTGAAGGGGTCGGCGAACAACGGCGTAAGGTTCACACAATGTCTGTCACCACAAACAACGACTCCAAAGCCCACGGACGGCCGTCCGTGAGCAAGCCCCGACCCTTCCGCAACGAGCCTCTCGCCGACTTCGCGCGCGAGGAGAGCCGCCGCGCAATGGCCGACGCGCTCGACGCGATCCGGCCCGCACTTGGCAAGACCTACCCGGTCGTCATCGAAAACAAGCCCCAGCAAACGGCCACCCACCTCGACTCCCTGAATCCGTCGCACAGCTCACAGGTGGTCGGCCACGTCGGCAAGGCAACCCCGGAGTTGGCGAATCAAGCCGTCGTCTCCTGCCTCCGCGCCTTCGATGGCTGGCGCGACACCCCCATCGAGGAGCGGGCCGCGTTCCTGCGTCGGGTCGCGGATGGCTTCCGCCGCCGTCGGTGGGAGCTATCCGCCTGGATCGTCACCGAGACAGGCAAGCAGTGGCGCGAGTCCGACGCCGACGTGGCCGAGGCGATCGACTTCTGCGAGTACTACGCGACTGAAGCGGAGAAACTCTGGAACCCCCAGCACCGCGACGTGCCCGGCGAGGAGAACGCCTATTTCTACGAGCCGCGCGGCGTCGCGGTGGTCATCGCCCCGTGGAACTTCCCGCTGGCAATCCTCACCGGCATGACCGCCGCGGCGCTCGTGACCGGCAACACGGTCGTCATGAAGCCGGCCGAGCAATCGGCAGTCATCGGCGCGAAGCTGATGGAGGTCTTGATGGAAGCGGGACTCCCGAAGGGAGTCCTGAACTTCCTCCCCGGCGTCGGCGAGGAAATCGGCCCGACCTTGACGCAGCACCCGGACGTCGCACTGATCGCGTTCACCGGCTCCTTGAAGGTGGCTCTCCACATCAATGAGCAGGCTGCGAAGACCCCCGGCGGGCAGAACTTCGTCAAGAAGGTGATCGCCGAGATGGGCGGCAAGAACGCCGTCATCGTGGACAGCGACGCCGACCTGGACGAGGCGGTCCGCGGCGTCGTGGACTCCGCGTTCGGCTACCAGGGCCAGAAGTGTTCGGCCGGCAGCCGGACGATCGTCCTGGAACCTATCTACGACCAGTTCCTGAACCGGCTGGTCGAGGCAACGAAGAGCCTCGCGGTGAAGCCGGCCGAGGACCCCGGCTGTGCCGTCGGCCCGGTGATCGACGCCGAGAGCCGCGACCGCATCCTGAAGACCATCGAGACCGGCAAGGCCGAGGCCCGGCTGGCCTACCAGACCGACGTCGGACCGCTGGCGAGTGAGGGCTACTACGTCGGCCCGACGGTCTTCGCCGAGGTGCCGGAGAACGCGACGATCGCGCAGGAAGAGATCTTCGGTCCAGTGCTATCGGTCATCAGGGCGAGGGACCTCGACGACGCCCTGCGGATCGCCAACGGGACCAGGTACGCCCTGACCGGCGGCGCCTACAGCCGCAGCCCGGACAACCTCGACAAGGTGAAACGGCGGTTTCGGGTCGGCAACCTGTACCTGAACCGCAAGTGTACCGGCGCGCTGGTGGACCGCCAGCCGTTCGGCGGCTTCAAGCTCTCCGGCATCGGCTCGAAGGCCGGCGGCCCGGACTATCTGTTGCAGTTCGTGCTGCCGCGGACTGTGACCGAGAACACCATGCGCCGTGGCTTCGCCCCAGAGGTCAGCGAGGGGGAGTGATTATTGCCCCACATGGTGAGGCGGACCGATCCTGAGGCGATCACCAAACTTGGCAACCAATTCCCTATGCACCGGATCACCGATCGGGTTGTGCGACAAGTCCAAAACCGGGATCTGATCGAAAGTCGTCGCGGTGAGTAGATCGCGCGCGATGGCCGAGTTGATCCCTGCTCCCGAAAGTGTTAGCGCCTTCAGCCGTCCGAGTTGTGGCACGCGTGCGAGTATCTTGCCGCCCGTAACCTTCTGAACTCGCACTTCCAGAAGCGGAGTTGCGACGAAGAGGTAATCGGCGTAATCACGAAGCACGTTGACTGACTTGACAGTCACCTTTTGGCAAAAGCCACGGACGAACTCCCAGTGCCACTCGACTCCAGGTAGTTCGGGGAGTTCCTGCCTCCAACGCTGGCCGCAAGCTGCCCATAGCTTACGTTCTTCTCACTTCACATCGTCATAATTTGGGTCGCCGGTCTTCAGCATCTCAAAAAGCCGCACTTGAAGGCGTAAGAGATGCGCCCGCTCCGGCCGGCCGTGCTCCTCCCGCCAGTCGGCGAACACCAGCCGCGGTAGGTCGTCGTCCGGGTTCTCGCACACCGCCCGCAGCAGCGCCTCCCGATCGCCCATCGGTACACCCCCGCTTTACCAGCCGCGGCCCCGGCTGTAACCTTGATGGCGTCGCGACCCGCCCGCCACCCGACCCCGGAGCCCGACCATGCCGGACGACGCCAGCCCGGAAGTCAAGCAGACCCGGATGAAGGAGTTCATGCAACTCCTCCCGCTCACCATCGAGCTGGCCGGGCTACCCCCGGCCGGCCCGGGTCAGCTCTTCAACAACGACCAGATCGAGGCCCGGATCATGACCATCCGCAACGCCTACAAGATCGCCCGCCAGCTCCTTCGCGAGGTCGGCGAAGGACTTTAGGCACGGCACGCGAGCTTAAGGCCACGGCCGAAGTACCGTTCCAGGCGATCAGGTCAGGCGATCAAACCGGGTGATTGATCGCCTGATCGCCTGATCGCCTGACCGGCCTTATCACCACACGAGCAGTCGATCACCCCTTGACCGCGACCGCCGTCGCCGTAGCGAACGTCCGGCAGTGCGCCATCGTAACCAGCACGTTCTTCACGCCGCGCTGGTCGAGTAGCTCCTTGGTCGGCCCGCTCACCACCACGAACGGCTCGACCGGGTTCTCGCACACCACCTCCACGTCGGTCCACGCCGTGCCGCGCCGCCACGTCGTTCCCAGGCTGCGGAAGACGGCTTCTTTGGCCGCCCAAAGTGCCGCGTAGTGTTCGGTCGAGTGCCTGCGGTCGCGGCAAAAGACCTGCTCCCGCAGGGTGTACACCTGCGCGAGGAACACCTCCCCGTGCCGCTCGATCAGCTTGCGCACCCGGAGGCAATCGACCACCTGCGTCCCGATCCCGGCGATCTCCATCGGCCCACCCTGCTCGACTTCGCGGCCCGGCCGTCGCCGGATAGAATCCACTCACGTTAATGTACCCCGCCCCGCGGAAG
>DATLIF010000192.1:0-5562 GCA_035539575.1 Fimbriiglobus sp.
CTTCATGACTGACGTGGTCGTGGTCGGTGGCGGCGTGATCGGAACCGCCTGCGCGTACTACCTGGCGAAGGCCGGCAAACAGGTGACGCTGCTGGACCGCGGCGCGGTCGGCGGCGGGTGCTCGCACGGCAACTGCGGGTACGTCTGTCCCAGTCACGTCCTGCCCCTGGCCGCACCGGGGGCGGTGTGGTCCACGCTCAAGACGCTTCTCCGCCGCAACTCACCGCTGAA
Organism: Fimbriiglobus sp.; assembly: GCA_035539575.1. Classification (GTDB taxonomy): domain Bacteria; phylum Planctomycetota; class Planctomycetia; order Gemmatales; family Gemmataceae; genus DASSAT01. The sequence continues at coordinate 232 of DATLIF010000192.1, forward strand.
GGTCCGCCCCGGGTTCCTGCTCGCCAACCTCGGCTGGTTCCTGCGGTTCGCCCGCCGCTGCAACGAGCGCGACATGCTCGACGCCGCGGCTGGCATCCAGGTGTTGTTGAACTCCTCGCGGTCGCTCTACGACGAGTTGCTGGCCGCCGAGGGGATCGACTGCGAGTGGGACTCGCACGGCCTGCTGTTCGTGTTCCAGTCGCGGACCGCGTTCGATCATTACGCCCACGTGGACTGCCTTCTACGGGAGCGGTTCGCGCTCGCGGCCGAGCGGTACGACGCCGACGCCCTGTTGCGACTGGAACCGGCGCTCAAGCCCGGGGCCGCGGCCGGCGGCTACCTGTACCGGACCGACGCCCAGCTTCGTCCCGACCGGCTGATGAGCGGATGGCGGGCGATCCTCGAGCGGCTCGGCGTCGTCGTCCGCGAGGGGTGCGAGTTGACCGGGTTCGTCCGCGACGGCGGCTCGGCCGTGGCCGCGCGGACGAGTCAGGGAGACGTCCCCGCATCGGCGTTCGTCGTGGCGACCGGTGCCTGGACGCCGCTGTTGAACGACCAGCTCGGCTGTCGGGTGCCGATCGTGCCGGGGAAGGGGTACTCGGTGACGATGCCGCGGCCGGCGATCTGCCCGACCTACCCGATGATCTTCGAGGAACACCGGGTTGCGGTCAGCCCGTTCCGTTCCGGCTTTCGGATCGGCTCGACGATGGAGTTCGCGGGCTACGACACGACCCTGAACAGGGACCGGCTGCGTCTGCTGCGGGACGCGGCGGCGGTGTACCTGCGCGACCCGGGCGGTGACACGGTCGAGGAGAAGTGGTGGGGCTGGCGGCCGATGGTCCATGACGGCAAGCCAGTCATCGATCGCAGCCCGGCGCTGGCGAATGTGGTGATCGCGGCCGGGCACGGCATGCTCGGCCTGTCGATGGCGCCCGGGACCGGCAAGCTCGTGGCCGAGATGTTGACGGGGGACAAGCCGCACGTCGATCCGGGACAGTACGCGCTCGGGCGTTAGCGGTGCGGCCTACGGCCGCACCGCCTCGCGGTGATTCAGACGCCCTTCGGCACCGCCCAGTGACCGTCGCGGTACTTGCGCCTCAGCATCGCGTGCGCCTCGTCGTCGCCGATCACCGCCTCCTTCGTCGGGTCGAATCGGATCGTCCGCCCGAGTCGGGTGCTGATGTTCGCCAGGTGGCAGATGCCCGCTGCGACGTGGCCCGCCAGGGCCGGGGCGTTTGGCTTCGCCTCGCCTTTGATCGAAGCCAGGAAATTGGTGTGGTGCGCGGCCAGGTCCGTACCGCCCTTGCGCTCCTCGATCACCTTGTTCCGCGGCCCGTACAGCGTCCAGCCAACGGTGTGGCCCATGACCAGCATCCCCTTGGTGCCGTAGAAGGCGTTCCCGTTCTCGTACCCTTCCTGCACGTAGGGCGACCAGATCCGTTGCTCGTAGATGAACTGCCGCGTCCGGCCCTTGCCGCTGGGCGGGTCGTACTCGCAGACGACGTACTGCGTGTCCGGCCACTGCTGATCGTCGTCGAAGAAGTGCTTGCCGCCCAGCCCCGCCACCCGGTCCGGCAGCCGGTCGAACTTCATCCCCCAGACCGCGACGTCCACGTTGTGGACGCCATCATTGCCCAGGTCGCCGGCCCCGTAGTCGTAAAAGAACCGCCACATGCCCGGCACCCGGTTCGGGTAGAACGGCGCCTCCGGGGCCATGCCCTGCCACAGCGCCCAGTCGAGCGCCGCCGGCGGGTCCGTCGGCTTGACCTTGCCGAGGTTGCGGCGGAGTTGGCTGTTCCACGCCTTGGCCACCAGCACCTCGCCGATGGCGCCGTCGTGCAGCCGCTGCATCGCTTCGGCGACGGTCGGCGTGCTGCGGGCCTGGGTGCCGACCTGCACGATCACGTTGTTCCGCTTCGCCGCATCGACCAGGAGCCGGCCTTCGCGGACGTTGTGGCTGGCCGGCTTCTCGACGTAGACGTGCTTGCCCGCGTCCGCGGCGAGAATCGCCCCCGGCGCGTGCCAGTGGTCGGGCGTGGCCATCCAGACCGCTTGAATCTCCCTGTCGTCGAGCACCTGCCGCAGGTCCTTGACCGCCGTCGGGGCCTTGCCAGCCGTGCCGATGGTCTTCGCCGCGTTCGCCAGTCGGTCGGCGTCCACGTCACACACGGTGCGAACCTCGACGTCCTTGCGGGCGACGAGCAGCCGCAGGTGATTCGATCCCATCCCGCCGCAGCCGATGAGGGCGACCGGCATCCGATCACCCTTCCCCACGGCGGGGGCGGACGTGGGGACCGTCAGCGCCGCGGCCCCGACGGCGGACTGTTTGAGGAACGAACGGCGGGTGGAAGAGGGCATCGAACGGTCTCCAGGCATGGGGGAAGGAGTGATTACATGCCGAGCCTGTCCAGGACGTTCTTCGTGACGCGCACGACCACCGGGTCGTTGCCGCGCAGCCCGTGGCTCCAGTCGGTGCTGCCCACGGTCGCGACGGTTCCGCCGCGGGTGTAGGTGCCGATCACCGCGTTGCCGGTGCGGCCCTTCTCCCACCGCTCGTACCACTCGCAGTCGTCCGGGTGCCAGCGGGTCGGGCATGTGGCCAGGACCTCGAAGTTCTCCGGCGTGCCGTCCGAGTGCGTCGGGGTCGGCAGGCCGTCCTTCCAGGCGAGTTCGCAGCCGTCGCACTCGTAGCCGACGACCGTGTCCTTGCCGCCGAACTTGTCGCCCGCCTTCACGCCGGTCCCCGCGAACAGCCAGTGGCCGGGGCGGTGGACGGTGTACTCGGCCGGGTCGTTCATGAACTGTCCGTGGCTCTTGCGGTAGCCGCCCCACAGGAACCCGACGCCGGTGAGCGCGTTCTCCGGCCGGCCGACGATGTAGTGGCTCCAGAGGGTGGACAGCAGCTTGTGGTCGCCGGTCCGGTAGTACGGGTCGTCGCCGAACGACTGCTTCCAGCAGGCCAGCGCCCGGCCGTTGTCCTCGCTGCGGACCTGCCAACAGCAGGTGTTGCCGCTGAAGAAGGCGACGTTCCCGCCGTTGCCGATGAACGCTTCGAGGTGGTCTCGCATCGGGCTGGACCAGTACTCGTCGTGTCCGACGCTCAGCACGAGCTTGTAGCGCCGCAACAGCTCGGGGCGGAACTCCAGGTCGGAGTTGGCGCAATAGTCTAGGGCGTACCCGTTCGCCTCGGCCCACGCGACGAACGGCAGCTCCCAGTTGCCGAACTGTGACGACAGGGGGCGGTCGAACGACACGCGCCGGCCCTGGACCTTGTGCCGGCCGTTGTAGGCGTACAGGCTGAACCCGCCCCAGTTGGTGTAGGCGTTGTAGGTGTTGGTCGAGAGCTGGATGAGAACCTTCGCGGTCTTGCCCGGCTCCTTCGGGCGGACGACGAAGAACAGTTCGGTCGCGGCCGGGGGGCTTCCCTTTGCCGTCAGTCGGGCCGCGTAGTACCCGGACCGCCAGTCGTGCGGCACGCGGAACGAGAGCGCGGCCGGCCACCGGCAGCCGTGCGAGGAGGCATCGGCCGGGACCGGGTGCGGGGCGGCGGGCCGGTCGTCATCCCGCCAGACGACTTCCCGCTTCTCGCCCAACCGGGCCACCTCGACCGTGTAGGGGGCCGGGGACGAGACGTGCAGCTTCACCACGTCGCCGGGGACGTAGCTGAGTTGGTCGGCGTACCCCTGCGGCGGGGTGGCCTTCGCGTCGGCGGCCGCGGCGAACCCGGCGGTCAGCCCGGCCCCGAGCAGGATGGCGGTCCGGCGGTCAACGGCAAGCGGGTCTGGCACGGGGCACCGGCGGGGGTAGGCGGACGGGGTGTCTGGCGGATGCGCAGCAGTGTACCCGGATGGTCGGGCGAGGGGCAAAACGATTCCGGTCGCGGTGATCCGAACCCGCGGGGTAGCCGGCGGCATCCCGCCGTGAGTAGGTTAAGGTCGGTCAACGAGCCCAGACCCCGACCCCGGAGACGCCATGACGACCGGACCCGACGGCGAACTCACCCCGAAACCGTACACCCTGCCCGTGGGGCTGATCGCTGCCAGTGCCGCGCTGGCGGTGGTGTTCCTCATCGCGCCGATCCGCGACGGTCTGGTCCTGGCCGGGCTCACGCTGCTGGTCGGCGCCGTGGCGGCCGTCATCATGCCCACCTGGTTCCATTCGCAGTCGTGACGTCTGCCCGCGGCGAGGGCGGTCCCGTGGAAGGATCAGGAATCGCAAGAACGACCCTGTTCCTCTACGGGACGCTGAAGCGCGGGGAGAAGAGCCACCGGCTGATGGCCGGCCAGCGCTTCGTGGGAGCGGCGGCCACCGAGCCGCGCTACCGCCTCCACGACCTCGGCCCGTACCCCGGTCTGGTGGCCGACGCGGCCGGGGTCGCGGTGGCGGGGGAGTTGTGGGAGGTGGATGCAGCCGGCCTGGCAGAACTGGACCGGTTCGAGGGCGTCCCGGACCTGTTCATCCGGGAGCCAGTCGCGGTGCAGGGGGCCGCGGGGCCAGTCGAAGCGTACTTGTACGCCAGACCGATCCCGCCCGGCGCGCGGTGCGGCTCCTCGTGGCCACTGGGGTAGCCTACAGACCGAGCACGTCGGCCATCGTGTAGCTGCCCGCGCCCTTACCGGCGAGGAACTTGGCGGCCTCCAGGGCACCGAAGGCGTAGCTGTCGCGGCTGGAACTCTTGTGGACCAGTTCCAGCGTCTCGCCCAGCGCCGCGAAGATGATCGTGTGCTCACCGACGTTGTCCCCGGTCCGGACCGCGTGGACGCCGATCTCGTCGTGCGGCCGCTCGCCGACCATCCCCTCGCGGCCGTGGCGGATGTGCGTCTGGCCCATCGCCTCCTGCACGACCCGGGCGAAGTGGACCGCCGTCCCGCTCGGGGCGTCCTTCTTGAACCGGTGGTGCTTCTCGATGATCTCCACGTCGAACCCCTTGCCCTTCAAGACCTCGCCGGCCAGCCGCGTCAGCTTGAACAACAGGTTGACCACCAGGCTCATGTTCGGCGCGTAGAGGATCGCGGTCTGGTGCGCGGCCGAAAGGACCTCGGCTCGCTGCTCCGGCTCGTGGCCGGTGGTGGCGACGACCAGCGGCAGCCGGCGGTCCACGCACGTCTTGAGGATGGCCATTGTCCCGGCCGGGCTGCTGAAGTCGATTACGCACTCGGGCCGGGTCGCCAGCGGCAGCTCGCCCGTGACCGGCACCCCGATTGGTCCGACGCCGGCGATGACCCCGGCGTCCTCCCCGACCCGCGGGTTGGCCGGCGAATCGACAGCGGCGACGAGGTGCAGGGCCTTGTCTTCATGGGCCAGCGCCACCAGCCGCTGCCCCATCCGGCC
>DATLIF010000193.1:0-1508 GCA_035539575.1 Fimbriiglobus sp.
CTGGTTGATCACCGGCAAGTTACCCTACCCGGAAGGGCTGCGGCCGAGCGAGTTGGTCGAGTACCTGCGCCACCGCATCCCACTCCGGCTCCGCGATCTCAACCCCAAGCTGCCGGCCCCGCTCGACGAATTGCTCGCCCGGATGATGGCCCGCAACCCGAGCGACCGCCCGCCGTTACCGGCCGCGGCCGCCACACTCTCCACCGTGGCCATCCCGACGTTCCACGCCGACGTGGCCGCGCAGTTGTTCGTGCCGGACGACGCCAGTGAGGTGGACGCGGCTCGCTACGCCGTCCGGGAACTCGAGGAATTAGTTCAGTCGCAAACCGCGCAAATGAACGACCTGCGGGACGCCGTGCTGAACGGGTTGAAGTCGGCGGTCGTCCGGCGGCCGGGCGAGACGGCCGGTCACGTGCAGCGGGTCGCGGCGTACTCCCGTGTGCTGGCCCGGCGGCTGGGCACCAAGGACTCGTGGAGCGGCTTCCAGAGCAAGGCGGCGGAAAGCGAACTGGCCCGCGCCGCCACGCTCCACGACCTGGGGCTCATCGGCATCTCGGACGGGATCGACACCGGCGCGGTCTCGCGCACGCCGAGCGAGGAGCACGAGTACCGCACGCACCCCGACATCGGTTCGCAGATGCTGGCGGAACTCTCCGAGCGGCACGGGCAGCTCTTGCCGTACTTGCGAATGCTGCGAGACGTGGTGCGCCACCATCACGAGCGGTGGGACGGCACCGGCTGGCCCGACGCCTTGCAGGGGATGAACATCCCGCCGGCCGCCCGGATCGTCGCGGTCGCGGACGCCTACGACCGACTTCGGGCGCCGGGCGTCGACAAGCGGGGAATGGGGCACGACGAGGCGGTTTCCGCCATCACCCGTGAAGCCGGGTCCAAGTTCGACCCGGACGTCATCGCCGTGTTCAACGAGACCGCTTCCACTCTGGGTGACATCTTCGCCACCATTCCGAACGACCCGGCCGCGGTCGCGGCGAAATCGTAGGCGGGGTGATCCGCTCGCTCATTTCTTGACCGACTTCTTGAGTAGGACCGGCTTCTTCAAGGCCGCTTCCGGCTGGTCGGGGTCGACCGCCGTGTACGTCCCCTCGATGGCCGTGCCGAACGCCTGGAAGTACCCCAACACCGCCGCCGACTTGTCTCCACCGCCGTTCAGCCCGGCGACGAGGCCGAGCTTGCCGAACGGGTTCGGCCCGGCCAGCAGCGCCCGGTAGTTCAGGATCGTCAGCCGGTCGCCGACCAGCCGGAACTGGTAGCTGAACGGCAGGTCGGTGAGCACCTCGTTCACCAGCGGTTCGACCAGCGGCCACAGCCCGACCATCGCGGCAATCTGGTCGCCCTCCTTGCCCAACCCCTGCGGCACTTTCAGGTGCGTCACCTTCACCCCGGTCACGACACCGTAGATGGTGCCGTTGCTGCTGAGAGAGTACTCCGCCTCCGTCACCAGTTCGACCTCCGCCCCGCCGACGAACCCAAACTGGCCATGACTGACG
>DATLIF010000194.1:0-5057 GCA_035539575.1 Fimbriiglobus sp.
TGCGGACCTCCCAGGGGACCTCCGGCCGGTCCTTTGAGTTCCACGCCCCCGGCCGGTGGCGGATAAGGTACGAGCGGGTCGCGCCGCTGGCGAAGAAGACCTGGACGGCGGCCAGGCGGGTCGAGCCGTTGCCGAGGAACAGACACCAGACCCCCGTGACGATCCGCCGGATCGCCTGCCGCAGCCGCAGCCGGGCCGCCTCTTGGTCGTCCTGCTCGGCCAGCGTCTCGATCAGAGTCTTGGCCGTCCCCCATGCCTCGGCCTGCGGGCTCGCGGCACTCATCTCGGCCTCGACCAACTCGTCGGTGACCCGCCTCAGCTCGGCGGTGAGTCGCTTCGCGGCGTTGACCAGGACGTCGAGCGCCTCACCCCGGACGATGCGGTCCTCGATCGCCCTGAGCTGCCCGGCGATCTCCTCGCGGCGGGCCGACAGGGTCAGCACCCTGTCCCCGACTCCGTCGGGGGCCGGCAAGACCTCCCGCGGGTCGATCTCCCGGAGCCTGTCCAGAACGCCAGCCTCGAACGACTCGACAGGGAAGGAGGCCAGCTTCGCTTGGGCGACCAGAGCCTTCGCGTTGACGTACCTGTGGGCCTTCCAGGTCTTGCCGTTGCGGTTGTCGCGGAACGTCCGCCACTCGATCGTGTCGCCGTCCGGGGCGTGCCGCATCATGCCCTGGAAGAGGTTCACGCCGTTCGTGGACCTGCCGCTCGACACGCTCTGACGGGTCCTGTGCTTGAGTCCGGCCCTGACCCGGTAGTAGAGCGCCTCGTCGATGACCGCCGGATAGTAGTTCGGGATCGGCGGGCCGTCGGGCTTGCCGCCCTTGAGGGGCTGGTACTCGCCGACAACGGCCCGCGTCGAGAGGATGCGGCCGAGGTAGCTGTTGCTCCACCGCTCACCCTTGCGGCGGCCGAGGTTGAAAGGCTTGTGACCGCCGGCGATCAGCCGCTTGATGATCGGTGCGATGCCGAACCCGTCCGCGGAGAGCTGGTAGATCAGCTGGACCGCGTCGGCCCGCTCGGAGATCAGCTCGTACCGGTCGCCGACCCGCTTCAGCCAGGCCGGGCACCACTTGCTGACTGCCGCCCCGGTCGCCCGGGCCTTCTCCCGCTTCGACTCCCAGGCCGCCCCGATCCGCTCCGACTTCATCTTCGATTCAGAGTAGCCGCGGGACAGCTCCATGATGCCCATCATGAGTTTCATCGGCTCGACGGGCTTCGCGTAGACGACCTCGGCAGGCTGGAGCTGGACGACCCGGACGCCGGCCCGGGTCAGGCTGAGGACCAACTCCAGGGCCTCGTCCACCTCCTCGCGGCTGAGACGGTCGAGCGACTCGACGATGAGGTGAGAGCCCGGCTTGATCCGCCCGGCCTTGACCAGGGCCAGGAACTGACCCAGGGCGTGCTTGTCGGAGCGGTGCTTGCCTCGGTGGGCGCTGACACCGTCGTCGATGAGTCTGAGCTTGTCGTCGAGGAGCAGGCCCTCGCGGGCGACGTAGGCGTCGCGTAGGGTCGTCTGTCGGGCGATGGATGTGTTGCCCCGCTGCTCGCGGGTGCTGAACCTGATGTAGCTATAGGCGATGACGGGTGGCGTGGACTTCATGGCCGGATCCTCGTGGGCGACTCCCGCCGAGGATACTTCGGCCTACCCGTCCCGTCCAATCAATTACGAACACCGAGACGAAGGATAGTTGACACCCGAGGGCAAACGGGTCCGCCGGGTTGGCGGCAAGTACAGCCAGCCACGCCAGCGCGAACGCGTTGGCTGGCGAGACGGGTCGCCTCAGGATCAGGGCACCGCATAGCGCCGCGACCATGACCATCGCGCGGCTGCCGGACGGCCGCAGCCCGGTCAGGACCGTGTACCCAACCACCACCGCGAGGACGACCCACGCGCCCCGCGTCCGCCGGACGCCCCATGCCCGCAGTCCGATCCAGAGGAACCCGGCCAGGACCGCGAGGTGCTGCCCCGAGATGGCCAGCGCGTGGACCACGCCGGTGCGAGCGTAGGCATCCCACTCGGCGCGGTCCATCACGGACCCGTCGCCCAGCAAGAGGGCCACAGCGGTCGCCGCCTCCCGGCGCGGCAGGTGTTCGATCAACACCGCCGACGCCCGCCGCCGCAACCGGGCGATGACGCCCTCGTCCGCCCACCCCACGGGTTCGAGGCGGGTCACAGCCGCGGCCGCATCGGACACCCGCAGTTCGGCCCGGACTCGTTGATCGAGCATGACGGCGGCGAAATCGCGCTCGCCGGGGTTGCCCGGCGGCCTCGGACGGGACAACATCCCGACCAACTCGACCGCATCCCCGGCCCGCAGCCCGCCCAGCACCGGCGCACCGGGCGAGTCGGCCGCTCGCTCCGCTGTGAGTCGCGCCAGCCCGGACGCCGGACGCCAACCGTCCCGTGCGGCAACGGCTGTGATCCGCAACACGGCCGAGTCGCGGTTCGGACGATGCGCAGGCTCCAGCGGATCGGACCTCGGGGCGAAGCGGGCAACCGGTTCCTCGGTGAGAACGCCCCGGACGCGGACGAGGGACGGTTCGGTCAGCGCGAACTCGCCGATGTCGTCGGCCGGGAACGAGTGCCTGTGGGTATAGTGTCGGGACGCGGCCAGCCCGGCGAACGCCAACCAGAGTAGCGGTAGCGCCGCAGGCGACGACCGCAGCCCGGCAACCACCCACCCGACGAGTCCGACCATCACGACCACAAGCCCCGCTTCCAGCGGCACCGGAAGGTAGCGGTCCGCGATCAGCCCGGCCGTGGCCGCAAGTGCGACGGGAACCAGCGGCGCGCGGGCGAACTCGACCCACGGCGGCGGGTCGGGCCGGCGAGGCGGATCGGCCGTGTCGATCGGTATGGCGGGGGACGGGGCGATGGCACTCACGCGGCCCATCATCGCGACCCCGGCGGTCGGCTGCAACATCCCGCTTCTCATTCGCTCTACGCGGCAACGTGCCCCCTCTGGGCGATCGGGCTCCGTTCCCCTGAAATGCCCCCATGCACACCGTCCGTGTCAACCTCGGGCCGCGATCGTACGACGTCGCCCTCTGTACCGCCGAGACGGCCGGGTTCGGGCCGTTCGCCCGCCGCGTCGCCCCGCGGGCCTCGACCGCACTTATCGTGACCGACTCCAACGTCGGACCGAGACACGCCGCGGGAATCAGTGTCGCGCTGGAGGCCGCGGGGCTTCGCGTTGGGACGGCCGTCGTCCCGGCTGGCGAGTCTGCGAAGTGTCTCGCCCGCGCCGCGGAACTCTACGACCGCCTCGCCGACCTGCCGGCAGACCGGAACACCCTGGTCGTCGCGGTCGGCGGCGGCGTGATCGGCGACCTGGCGGGGTTCGCGGCGGCGACGTACAACCGCGGGCTTCCGCTGCTGATGGTGCCGACCTCGCTGCTGGCGATGGTCGATTCCTCCGTCGGCGGCAAGGTCGGGATCAATCACCCACATGGGAAGAACCTGATCGGTGCCTTCCACCAGCCGGCCGGCGTCTGGATCGACACCACCGTCCTGGCGACCCTGCCCGGCCGCGAGTACCGCAGCGGGCTGGCCGAGGTGGCCAAGTACGGGGTCATCCTCGACGCCGGGTTCTTCGACTATCTGGAGGCGAACGCGCCGGAGATCCTTGCCCGACAGGTGAACCGGCTGGAACATGTCGTCGGCCGGTCGTGCCGACTGAAGGCGGACGTGGTCGAACAGGACGAGCGCGAGGAGACCGGCCAGCGGGCGGCCCTCAACTACGGCCACACCTTTGCCCACGCCTTCGAGACGGTCGGCGGGTACGGCAACTGGCTGCACGGCGAGGCGGTCGCCGCCGGGATGGTCTGCGCCAGCCGCCTCGCCGAGAAGCTCGGCCTGATCCCCGACGAACTCACGGTCCGGCAGGTGAACCTCCTGCAAGCGTTCGGGCTCCCGATCGCCCCGGACCCGAACTGGTCGGCGGACGATCTGATCGCGGTGATGCGGCGGGACAAGAAGGCGCACGACGGTCGCATGCGGTTCGTCCTGCCGACCCGACTCGGTCGCGTCGAGACGTTCGGCGACGTGCCGGAGACACTGGTCCGGGAGGTGCTCCGTTGAGCGACGGCCAGCAGCGAGCGGCGGGCGACGGGCCAGACGTACAGGCTCGCCGCCTGCCGCTCGTCACTGAACGCTTCCGGTGGTACGGGAAGTGGCTCGCGATCATTGCGAGCGTCCTGGTGTGGGCGACGTGGCTGGGCAGCCTGGCGCTGGGCGACTGGCAGTACGACCTGATCGGGCAGCTCGTGTCGGTCGATCACCTCGCCTTTTACAGCCCGGCCCGGATGATCCGCGACGGTCAGGAAGGGGCAATCTATGACCATACGGAGCTAATCCGTTACCAGCAGGGCCTCTTCCCACCCGGCAAGTGGAACGAGTTCGAGGCGTACCGCAACCCGCCGTTCTACGCGCTGCTGTACGTACCGACGGCCGGACTGCCGTACTGGGCCAGCGCGTGGGTGTGGAGCCTGATTGGTCTGGCGTGCCTGTTGCTGGGTGTGCGGTGGCTCGGGGCCGAGCGCCCGTGGGTCGCGTTCGGGTGGGCACTGACGTTCCTGCCAGTGTTCGCCGCGATCAGCTACGGGCAGAACAGCCTGCTGAGCTTCGCCATCCTGTGCGGGACGTACCGGCTGCTCGCTGCACGGCGGCCGTTCGCCGCGGGACTGGTGGCGGGCCTGCTGTGGTTCAAGCCGCCGTTGTTGCTCGGGCTGATCGTGTGGGGGGTGCTCGACCTGCGCCGGCTCTGGCCCGCGGCGCTCGGGGTCGTCGTCACCGGGGCCGTGCTGACGCTGGGCACTTACCCGGTCGTGCCCGGGGCGTGGGAGGGCTTCCGCCGGACGCTGGAACAAAACGTGGAGTTCGCCAACTTCGACTGGTGGAAGATGCACAACGCCCGGTCGTTCTGGCGGCTTCTGTTGCCGGGGTCGGGATCGCTGCCGACCGTTCTCTGGCTGGTGTCGGCGGCGGCGGGCCTGGGGGTGTTCGTATGGGTATGGTTTCGCCGGCGTGACGACCTGGCAGCCGTGTTCGGCGC
>DATLIF010000195.1:0-3234 GCA_035539575.1 Fimbriiglobus sp.
GGTGAACCAACTCCTTCTTCAGGCTCGCGAAGAACGACTCCACCGGCGCGTTGTCCCAGCAGTCGCCGCGCCGGCTCACGCTGCACGCGACCCGCTCCTCTGCCAATCGGCGCTGGTAGTGGTCGCTGGCGTACTGGCTCCCGCGATCCGAGTGCGCCACCAGGCCCGAACACGAAGACCCCCTGAGACGGCCGGCCAGCGCCATCTCCAGCGCGTCCACCACCAGCCGGCTGGTCGTCGTCGCGTCCATCGACCAGCCCACCACCATTCGGCTGAACAGGTCCTCGACGACCGCCAGGTACAGCCACCCCTCGCGCGACGGCACGTACGTGATGTCCGCGACCCGCGACGCGTCCGGCTCGTCCGGGTCGAAGTTCCGGTCGAGGACGTTCTCGGCCACCGGCAGCGCGTGGTTCGAGTCCGTCGTCTGGCGGAACTTGCGCTTGGCCTTCGCGGCGATCCCGGCCTCGCGCATCACCCGGGCCACGAAGTTCACGCCGCACTCGACCCCTTGTGCCGCGAGTTCGGCGTGGATGCGTGGGCTGCCGTAGCGGCCCTTCACCTCGGCGTGGATCTCCTTGACCTGTGTGGTCAGCTCCTCGCGTCGGACTTCGGCGTCACCGGGCGTGCGCGAGAGCCAGGCGTAGTAACCCGAGCGCGACACGCCCAGCACGCGGCACAGGACCGTGATCGGCCACTCGGCCTTGCGCTCCTCGATCCAGGCGAACGTCAGTTCGCCCGGGCGGCGAAGAACGCCGTGGCTTTTTTTAGGATGTCGCGCTCCATCTCCAGGCGCTTGACCTCGGCCCGGAGCTCGCGGATCTCCTCCTCCTGGGGCGTGAGGTGGCCCGAACCGGGGAACGCGTCCGCGACCTTCTTGGCGACCGCCTTCTGCCAGTCGTGGAGCCGGTTCTCGGTGACGCCCAGCCGCCGCGCGGCCTCGGCGACGGACAGCTTCTGCTCGGTGATCATCTTCACCGCCGCGAGCTTGAACTCCGGCGCGTAGACCTTGCGCTTGCCTGCCATCGGTGTGACTCCTCAGTGTTCAGAGGTTACACCGCTTTCCCACTGCCCACCAATCGGGGGGAACTTCACCGTGCGGCTCCAAGGGTTCGCGATAGCTAGCTGGTCGCACTCATGTAATAGTGACGCGTTTTTCGCCGATATTTAGCCCCGTGCCCGATCGTCGGCCGTGTTGTACTCGGTGGTCGGCACCTGCCGGCGCGTCGGGGTGGACCCGTTCGCGTACCTGCGCGACACCTTCGCCCGGTTGCCGCTGACCCCCGTCGGGCGGATCGACGACCTGCTGCCGGACCGGTGGGTGGCGGCAGGGAGGCGGATTGGGTGACGACTGCGGGACGGTCGACGGCGGCCCGTCCCGTCCTGTTAGGGCTCGATCCGGAGTTCCGGGCCGGGGCAGCCTCCGCCGGTCACGCCGGTGGCCCGTATGCTAGGAGGTGTGGCGTGGAGGCGACGTGATCCTTCACCGAGCCCGTCGCGCGAAGCCGGGTCGGACCACACGGAGCCCGCCATCATGCGCCCGTCCGAGATCCGCAAGATCGCCTTCGTCGGCGACTACCTGCCCCGGAAGTGCGGGATCGCCACCTTCACCCACGACATGCACGCCTCGCTCGCCGCCAGATACCCGGACGCCGAGTGCTTAGTCGTCCCGGTCAACGACCGCCCCGAGGGCTACGACTACCCGCCGGAGGTGCGGTTCGAGATCGACGAACGGGACCTGGAAAGTTACCGCCGGGCGGCCGACTTCCTGAACTTCGCCAACACCGACGTCGTCTGCCTCCAGCACGAGTACGGGATCTACGGCGGGGCGGCCGGCAGCCACGTCCTCGGGCTGATGCGGGACCTGCGGATGCCCGTCGTCACCACCCTCCACACGGTCCTCCGCGAGCCGAACGACGACCAGCGGCGGGTGATGACGGAACTGGCCTCGCTCTCCGCGTGCGTCGTCGTGATGACCGAGCGGGCGCGGACGTTCCTGCGCGAGATCTACGAAATCCCCGACGCCAAGATCGACCTGATCCCGCACGGCATCCCCGACACACCGTTCGTGGACCCGGCCCCGTACAAGGATCAGTTCGGCGTCGGGGGCCGGCCGGTGGCGCTCACGTTCGGGCTGCTCTCGCCCAACAAGGGCGTCGAGCACATGCTCCGGGCGGTGCCGGAGATCCTCAAGTCGTTCCCCAACTTCGTTTATCTCGTGCTGGGGGCGACCCACCCGGCGCTGGTGCGCGAGCAGGGCGAGCGCTACCGGCTGAGCCTGGAGCGGCTGGCCCGGAACCTGGGGATCGGCGGGAACGTCATCTTCTACAACCGGTTCGTGGAACTGAAGGAACTCACCGAGTTCATCCGGGCGGCGGACGTGTACGTGACCCCGTACCTGAACCCCGCGCAGATCACGTCGGGCACGCTGGCGTATTCGTTCGGGTGCGGCAAGGCGATCGTCTCGACCCCGTACTGGCACGCCGAGGAGTTGCTGGCCGACGGCCGGGGGGTGCTGGTGCCGTTCGCCGACCCGCAGGCGCTGGCCCGGGGGGTGTGCGGGTTGCTGGGCGACGGGCCGCGGCGGGCGGCGATGTGCGGGCAGGCGTACCGGCTCGGCCGCGGGATGATCTGGGAGCAGTCCGCGACGCACTACATGGAGTCGTTCCAGAAGACTCGCCTCGGCCGCCAGGACCAGCCGTTCAAGCCGCTGGTGGTCCGCACCCTGGCTGAGCAGCAGGCCGATCTGCCCGACTGGAGGCTCGACCACCTGGCGCGGCTGACCGACGGGACGGGGATGCTCCAGCACGCCACCCACACCATCCCGAACTTCACGGAGGGGTACTGCACCGACGACAACGCCCGCGCACTGCTGCTGACGGTGCTGCTGGAGGAGTTGGGTCAGGAAGGCCCGGAGGTCGAGCGGCTGGCCACGCGGTACGCCGCGTTCCTGCAGGCCGCATTCAACCCCGGGCACAAGCGGTTCCGCAACTTCCTGGGCTTCGACCGGCGGTGGCTCGAGGAGGCCGGTTCGGAGGACTCGCACGGCCGCGCCCTCTGGGCGCTGGGCACCTGCGTCGGCCGGTCGCGGCGGCCCGACCTGCCGGTTTGGGCGGCGTCGCACTTCGAGCGCGCCCTGCCGGCCGTCCTGGATACGACCTCGCCACGCACCTGGGCGTTCGGCCTGCTCGGGATTCGCGACTACCTCCGCCGGCTCGGCGGGGACCGGCTCGC
>DATLIF010000196.1:0-7583 GCA_035539575.1 Fimbriiglobus sp.
CTGGCGAGCGTGGCAGCCAACCGGGGGATGGAGCCTGCGAAGCTGAGCCGGCTGGTCCGCGGGGACCTGGACCGGATCGTGATGAAGGCCCTGGAGAAGGACCGCAACCGCCGCTACGAGACAGCAGCTGCGTTCGCCGCCGATATCCGGCGATACCTCGACGACGAGCCGGTGCAGGCCTGCCCGCCGTCGGTGGAGTATCGGCTGCGGAAGTTCACCCGGCGGAACAAGACAGCGGTGACGACCGGGGCTGTCGTTTGCCTGGCGGTGCTGCTCGCGGTCGGCGGGCTCGCGGTCAGCTACGCCGGGGTCCGGGACGCGCTTCGGCGTGAAACGCAGGTCCTCGAACGCGAGCAGCGGGCACTGTACTTCCAGCGGATCAAGACGGCGGCCCGGGAACAGGCCGCCGGCAGCGTGGGGCGGGCGGAGCGGTCGCTGGATGAGTGCCCCGCCGACCGCCGCGGTTGGGAATGGCACTATCTCAAACGGCGGCGATTCCAGGACCCGCAGGTGCTCCCCATCCGCGACGCCGCCCTCGTCACGACGTACAGCCCCGACGGCCGCTACCTCGCGGCCGGCTGCGTGGACGGCTCGATCGCACTCTGGGATACCTGGAACTGGGCCAAGGTGAAGACGCTGTCGGGTCACACCCAGCACGTCTACAGCCTGGCGTTCTCTTCCAGTGGGAAGTACCTGGCCAGCGGCGGGCATGACCGCAACGTGATCGTCTGGGACGTCGGCACCGCCAGCCCAATCCACACACTGGCGGGCCACGCGGGGACGATTCGACAGGTCGCGTTCGGCCCGGGTGATCGGCTGGCCTCGGCCGGTGAAGACGGCACAGTCCGGGTGTGGGACCTGGCAACCGGACAGCCAACCCGCGTGTTCGAGGCTCACGGCGCTGCCGTTCGCGGTCTCGCTTTCACCGCCACTGGGCAGGTCGTCTCCGTCGACGCGGGCGGCGAGGTGAAGGTGTGGGACCCGGCGTCCGGCGCCGTCATGGCCACCCGTCGCGGGCGCATCCGCTGGGTGTCGATCCTCGCGTTTCATCCTCAAAGTGATCGACTGGCCCTGGCCGGTAGGGACGGACGGGTCGAGTTGTGGACCAGCCTGGCCGACGACGAGCCTCGCATCCTCGAAGGACACACCACCCACGTCACCGGCCTCGCGTTCAACTCCGACGGCTCGCGTCTTGTGTCGGCGGGGGACGACCGGGCGCTCAAGCTCTGGGACACGCACTCGGGGCAGGAGGCGCTCTCGCTCGATATCGGCGACCTGACTCCGATCGGTGTCGTATTCAGGCCTGACGGCCGGCAACTCGCTGTCGCCTGCGGTCAACGGCAGGTCAAGATTTGCGACGGTACGCCGCTGTCAGGGACTGAGAAAACCGGGGAACTCTTGACGCTGAGCGGCCACACCGACCTGGTCAACCGGATCGCCTTCGATTCGGAGGGCCGCCGGCTGGTCTCGGCCGGGCGCGACGGTACGGCCCGAGTGTGGAACGTGAGCGAAGGGCGAGAACTGGTCGTCTTTCGGGGTCACTCGGGAATCGTCTCGGCGGCAGTGTTCAGTCCTGACGGTGGCCGAGTGGCCTCCGCAGGCTGGGACGGACGGGTACTGGTGTGGAACGCGGCCACGGGAGAAGTGGTGCAAGACCTGGATGGCAACGCGGGCTCGGTCTACGACGTGGCGTTCAGCCCGGATGGCCGGCTGATCGCATCGGCTCACTCGACCGGTGCCGTCATTCTCTGGGATGCGCGGAGCGGAGCGAAGTTGCACCAGATCGCGGCCCACGGCTACGAGGCGGTCAGCGTGGCCTTCGACCGCGACGGCAAGAGGCTCGCCACGGCCGGCGGGCGCGACCATTCCGCGAAGGTCTGGGACGTCCAGACGGCGAAGCTGATCCTGCCACTCGACTTCACCGCGACCGAACGAACTTCAGGCCGCGTGCGGCGGGTCGTATCCAGTCCCGACGGCCACTGGCTCGCCACGGTCGGGCAAGGGAACGTCAAAGTGTCGTGCGTCATGATCTGGGACGCCTCGACGGGGAAGCACAGCCAGACGATCGAGGGGTCCGGGCGTCGGTTATTCGATGGGGCCTTCAGCCCGGACGGTCGGTGGATCGCGGCGGGCGGCCAGGACGAGGCGGTGCAAGTCTGGGACGCGGCGACCGGCAAGGAATGTCACGTCCTCCGCGGGCACGCCGGCGAGGTCCAGGGCGTCGTCTTCAGCCCGGACGGCCGCTTCCTGGCTTCGTGCAGTGGGTACAACGGGCGCGGTGAGATCAAGGTGTGGGACTCAACCCGCTGGACAAAGGACTGAGGCGAGAAGAGGGACAGCCATGTGCCGGTTCCCGGAGCGCGACAGGTGGCGTGGGTTCACGCTGATCGAGTTGTTGGTGGTGGTCGCGATCATCGCCATCCTGATCGGACTCTTGCTCCCCGCCGTGCAGAAGGTCCGCGAGGCCGCCGCCCGGACCACGTGCAGCTACAACCTCAAGCAACTCGCCCTCGCCTGCCACACGGCCGGGCACGCCAACGACCACCTGCCGCGGAACTTGGTCCAACCGCACCCGACCGACCTGTACCAGAACCTGCACAACCGGGGGACCTGGCTGGTGATGGTCCTGCCGTACGTGGAACAGGACGCTCTCTACCGGCAGATCACCGACCTGGGACTCGACGGAGCGACAGCGGCCGGCGTGCTGCCGCGGAAGCTCCCCCTGCTCCGCTGTCCGACCGACCCGACCGACCCCGGCGCGCCGGTCAGCAATTACGCGGGTTGCCACGGTCCGCAGTGCTGGGTCGGGCCGTGCGGGTACAACCCGAACCAGACGCACTGCAATGGCACGGGGAACTGGCCGGCCGAGCCGACCCCTCAGACGCTCAACCCGCCCACTCACCCGAGGTACGCCGCCAGCCCCAACTGGGGTTACACGACGGACTCCGCCCAGGTGCGCGGGATGTTCGGCCGGTTCGGACCGCCGATCCGACTGTCCGACGCGACCGACGGGACCTCGAACACGCTTCTGCTCGGCGAAACGCTCCCCGACCAGCGTCGCGGCCGTGGGACCGGCAACTGGACCCGCGCAGTGGTCACAACACTGGCGACGACCATCATCCCCGTGAATCACATGACCGACTACACGAGCCCGGACGGATGCACGGTCGCCCCGGAGCGCTACTTCGAGAACCACAACGTGGCGGACGGGTTCAAGTCCCGTCACGCGGGCGGGGCCAACTTCGCCCTGGCGGACGGCTCGGTGCGCTTTTTGCGCCAGGGGATCGACCCCCGGACATTCCAGTACCTGGGCTGCCGCGACGACGGCCAGGTGGCAAGCTCGGAGTGATCGGCACAGAAGCAAGTGAAGGCGGCCGGTGGGGTCCTTACCGCCAAGCAAGCCCCCTACCGGCCCGGCACCGCCCCGGCGCTCGGTCTGCGCGCCGAGGGGGCCGCTATCCTCCCGCCGCAGACCGCCCCAAGACGGAGATTCGGTCATGTGGTCTTCCTCCCAGCGTCGCGGCCCACACTCGACGGTTCGCCCGGCAATCGAGCGCCTCGAGGACCGGGCCCTCCCCTCCGGGGGCCTGTCCTTCAGCGACCCGGTTGATTACGCGGTTGGGCGAAGCCCACGGTCCGTCGTCGCCGCGGACTGGAACGGGGATCGGCTCCCGGACCTGGCCGTCGCCAACGCGGGGGCCAACTCGGTGTCCGCCTTCCTCGGTAATGGTGACGGCACGCTCCGGTCCGCCTCGACCGTCGCCGTGGGTACCAGCCCGATGCACCTGGCCACAGCCGACTTCAACGGCGATGCCGTTCTGGACCTCGCGGTCGCGAATGGCGGCTCGGGGACGGTCGGCGTACTGCTCGGAGCCGGGGACGGCACCTTCACCGCCGCCGGCACGTTCGCCGTGGGGACCGGCCCATCGGCCGTCGCCGTCGGTGACCTTAATGGCGACGGCCAGGCCGACCTGGCCGTCAGCCGGTCCGCCACCAACGCCGTCTCGGTCCTCCCGGGCCAGGGGGACGGCTCCTTCGGGCCGGCCACGAGCATCGCCACTGGCGGGACGGCGGGCGCGAACTCGGTGGCCGTCGCCGATTTCGACCGGGACGGTCGCCTCGATCTCGTGGTCGCCAATCGCGGACCGTTCCCGAACTATGCCGCACCCGGAACCATCTCGATCCTGCGCGGCGACGGCAGCGGACAGTTCGGGACACCACTGACCTTGGGCGCGGGGGCGAACCCCGTGTCGGTCATCGCGGCCGATCTGAACGGCGATGGGGTGGTGGACGCGGCGACCGCTAACCTCGAATCGGACAGCGTGTCCGTGCTGGTGGGCAACGGCGACGGCACGCTGGCCGCGGCGCGCCAGTACTCGGTCGGCCGGGCCGAATCCCTCGGCGTTGGCGACTTCAACGGCGACGGCACCCTGGACCTGGTCACGGCCAACCGCCATGCGTTCGTCACCGTCCTGCCCGGCGCGGGGGACGGCACCTTCTCGGCCCCATGCGACTACTGGGCCGGTGCGGAGCCGGTGTCCGTCGCCGTCGGAGATTTCGATGGAGATGCCCGCCCCGACCTGGCCGTGGCCCAGCTGTACTCGGACCAACTCTCCGTCCTCCTGAACGATGGCCCGCAGCCGGACGACGGGGTGACGGTGGTGCGCAACGTCGGCTACACCGACGGCTCGCCTATCAACCCCGACAAGCAGAACCTGGACCTGTACCTGCCGGCCGGCCGGACCGACTTCCCCGTGGTGTTCCTCGCTTACGGCGGCCAGTTCCGCAACGGCGACAAGGCCCGGCTGGCTTACCTGGCCCGCACGCTGGCCCGCGAGGGGCTGGGGGTCGTGGCGGTCAACTACCAGCAGACCGACCGCACCCCGGAGCAGGTCATCCATCCGGGGCACGTGGAGGACGTGGCCCGGGCGTTCGCCTGGACGTACCGGCATATCGGCGGGTACGGCGGAGACCCCGGCCAGATCATCCTGATGGGCCACTCCGGGGGCGCGACCCTGGTGTCGCTCCTTGCGACCGACCGGCGCTACTTGGATGCTCACGGGCTGTCCCCGGACCTCGTCCGGGGGGTGATCGGGGTGAGCGGCGGGACTTATGACCTGACGCGACTGACCGGGTTCGAGGACGTCTTCGGCACCGTGGAGCAACAGCGGGCGGCCTCACCGCTGACATACGTGGACGGTACGCAGCCCCCTTACCTGGTCCTGTACGCGCAGTTCGACAACCCGGGGTTCGCCCAGGACAGTACGGCCTTCTACCAGTCCCTCGTCGCCGTCGGGTCAGCGGCCGAACTGCACATGATCCCGGATCGCAACCATGCGGGGATCATCGGCCGATCGGCCCGCCCCGGCGACCCGGCGCGCGAGCTGATCCTGAGCTTCATCGCCCGGTACACCAGCTGGGACCTGGCCCGGGTGGAGAGTGTCCAGGTCAACGACGGCTCAGCCCAGCGGTCGATGGTCAAAAGCTTGACCGTCACCTTCGATCGCCTCGTGACGATCGACCCCGGGGCCTTCGAGGTGCGGCGGCAGGACGGCAGCCTGCTCGGCCTGGACGTGGCGACGTCCGTCGTGAACGGCCGGACCGTGGCCGTGCTGACCTTCACCGGGCCGGACATCGTCGGCGGGTCACTGGAGGACGGAAGCTACACCTGGTTCGTCCGGTCCGACTGCGTCCACGACCGATGGGGCCGGTCCCTCGACGGCGACGCCGACGGGGCGGCCGGCGGCGACCGCTCGGACTGCTTCCACCGACTTTATGGCGACAGCGACGGGGACCGGGACGTGGACCTGTGCGACCTGGCGCGGTTCCTCGGCACGCTCGGTCGCCGGCCGAGGGACTCGCACTACCTAACCTACTTCGACTTCAACGGGGACAACCGCATCGGCGTGGTCGACCTGGTGGCGTTCGCCCGACGGCTCGGCACCCACCTGGACTCGTGAGAGGGCGGGAAGTCGAGTGGCGCCCCGTCGGGTCCGCTGCGGTCCCAGACCGCCTGATGTCGGGCTGGGTCGGGATGCACCTGCTGAAGCGGCGCGGGGTCGACACCGTCAGCCGCCTGTCGGCGCACCGCCGGGCCGACTTCCGCCGGGGGACCCGCCTGGGCAAGGATGACCACCTCGTGCAGTGGAAGAAGCCGACGTCGATCCGGTCGGTGGACCGGCAGGCGTACAACGCGCTGCCCGGCTCGATCACCGTCCGCGAGGTGCGATCCCGGGTGGAGCAGGCCGGGTTCCGGACCCGGACGGTCGTGGTGGTGACGACGCTGCTGGACCCCGAGCAAGCGACCAAGGAGGAGCTGGCCGCGCTGTACCGGGCGCGGTGGCACAACGAGCTCGACCTGCGGTCGCTCAAGTCCACCATGCAGATGGGCGAGCTGCGGTGCAAGACGCCGGAGGCGGTGCGGAAGGAGGTGTGGGCCCACATCCTGGCGTACAACCTGATCCGCACCGTGATGGCCCAGGCCGCGGCGCGACACGACATCCCGCCGCGGTTGATCAGCTTCAAGGGGGCGATGCAGACATTGGAGGCGTTTCGGCCGCTGGTGGAGCTGGGGGCCGCGCGGGACGCCGCCGGCCGGCGGGGCCTGTACCACGAGTTGCTCGGGGCGATCGCCACCCATCGGGTCGCCGACCGCCCCGATCGGTTCGAGCCGCGCCTGAAGAAGCGGCGGAAGGACTACTGCGGCTGGTTGACCGAACCCCGCGCCGAACTGAAACGCAAGATGGCCAAAGGCATTAACGAGAAGTAAGTACCATTCGTCACCTCGACCGCGGTCGTCGAACCGGTTCGGGCTGCGTCCCGATCCGGTGACGCGCCCCGGGGCGGACTCGAACCGACGACACACAATCGCTTGGTGCGGTGGCCGACGACCGGCCGGGATCCCGGGCCAGCGCCGGCGGGTTCGCCCCACCGGGCCGGAGCAGGTGACGGATCGATACCGAGCCTCCGATGGCTAAGGTCGAGCCGCGTCCGGGCGGCCGTCGTGGCCGCCCGGACACGTGATTTCTGCCGCCTGCCTCAACGGTAGGCCGGGCGCCGCCAGGGTCGCCTTCGGGCGAGCCCCAACCGGATTTCGCGGCTGACAAGTGCCGCTCCCACGGTCACGGCCAACACGGTCTCGGCGACGCGGTCGTCGCGGCTGTCCGCGCACGCGACGTGCCGGAACGCGTACCGGGCGTGGGTGTAGATCCGCGGGAGCTGACGCAGGAACGCGGTGTGTAGGTCGGCCGCGGGGACCGGAGGGCGAGTGGTCGCGGTCATGGGGTGGCCTCCTGACGGGGCCACCCAGCCCCGGGCGACCCCTTGCCTCAAGTGCAAGGCGCCGCACGGACCGCCCGGACCACCCGGGCGGGACGGAACGGGTCCTGAGGACCGGTGACAGACCGGCCTCACCTCATGGTGCCACCCGAACCGCCGAGTTTAGCCGGCCGTGGTGCCGCACCCATCCGGCCGGGTCGCGACCGCGGCGGCTGGATCGACGGACCCGTCCGGTGACACCGCTGGCGGCCCCGCCGGCGTGTTCGCGTCGCCTGCCGGGTGGGGTCGCGTGCTCGGGCTGAACC
>DATLIF010000197.1:0-6681 GCA_035539575.1 Fimbriiglobus sp.
GTGCGGCCACGCGACCCTGGCAACCGCGCATGTCCTCTGGAAGACCGGCACCGCCGATCCTGGCGAGGCGATCCGGTTCGACACCCGCAGCGGCACACTGACCGCGGCTCGTCGCGGCGACGAGATCGAACTGGACTTCCCCGCCAAGCCGGCGGAGCCGACCGACCCGCCGCCCGGCTTGTTGGAAGCGGTCGGCGCGGCCCCGCGCTTCGTGGGCCGCAACCAGTTCGACTACCTGCTTGAGCTGGGATCGGCGTCGGAACTCCGGACGCTGCGCCCGGACTTCCGACGCCTCGGCGCGGTGGACTGCCGTGGCGTGATCGTCACGGCACCGTCGGATGATAAGAACTTCGATTTTTTTTCCCGGTTCTTCGCGCCAGCCGTCGGCATCGACGAGGACCCGGTGACGGGCTCCGCCCACTGCTGCCTGGCGGTTCACTGGGCCGGAAAGCTCGGCAAGGCGGATTTGACCGGGTATCAGGCGTCGGCGCGCGGCGGGACGGTGCGGGTGTCCGTCGTGGGGGACCGGGTCAAGCTCGGCGGACAGGCGGTCACAGTCATGCGCGGGGAGCTACTTCCGTAACTCGGGACCGGACACTGAACCTCGCAGATTTTACCCGCCCTACTCCTGGGGACGAGACGGCTGGAGCACGAGCAGGTCGAACCGCAAGACCGCCGTCTCGAAGCCGTTGAGCCCGACGATCAGCGAGACGCCCGCTTTCTGCGCTGTCCGCTCCCACGATGGGATGCTCACGTTGAACAGCGTGATGTTGCTCTCATCGGTCCACGGGAACTTGGCCAGGGGCGGCGCCACCACCGCCCCCGCCCCCTCGATCGCCAGGTGGACCCAAACCTCGCCGCCGCGCGGGATCGGCTCGGCGGTGTACCCGGCGGCGAGCAACTCACTCTCGGGAAGGTGTTCCATCGACAGGGCACGAAGCCGGTCGAACAGTTCTGGCCGGTGCGAGATGACCAGGATCGGGGTCGTCTCGCCGTGAGTCAGCCCGCGGGGGCCGTACACCGACGCCTGGATCGGCTCCGGTGCCCCACCCCACGGCACCACCGACCGCGTCACCCGCCGCCAGAATGACGTTTTGGTCGGGCTCGCGGGAAGATCGACAGCCGGCGGCGGCGTGACCACGGGCGGCGGGGGCGAATCGAGTTCGGGCAGGGTATCCGGCCGCAGGCCCCGCACGGTCGAGCGACGGCCCGGCAGGTCCGGCAGCGGCACGGCACCGGGCCGTCTGCCTGATCCTGGTGCCGGCCGAATCACCGTCAGCGACACGGGTTCCGCCTCGACCGCCAGCAAGGCTGTTCGGACCGCCGCCAGATCCGCCGGCCGGTCGCCCGGATCCTTACGCATCAGCCGTGTGACCAACTCGGCCAGGGCGACTGGGACTGTCGGCCGTAAAGACCGCACCGGGGCCGGGCTACGGCTGCGGTGCGCGGTCATCTTGTCCGACGGCGTGCCGTCCGGGAACGGGTACTTCCCGGTCAGCAGGTAGTAGAGGACGCACCCGAGGCTGTACGCGTCGCCCGCCGGTGTCAGCCGTGTGGGGTCGGCCAGCACTTCCGGGGCGGAACAGTCCAGCCACCCGCCGGACGACCGGACGTCATCCAGGGACGCGGCGTCGGTCACGTTGTCGGCCAGGATCGCCCCGGCACCCAACTCCAGGATGCGGGCCGAACCATCCCGATCGCACAGCAGGTTCGACGGCTTCACGAGCCCGTGGACGACGCCGTGGCGATGGCAGACGGCCAGCCCGTCGGCCACCTCGGCGGCGAGTTGAGCGGCCTGGATCGGCTCCAGTGGCCCGTCCTTCCCGACCAGATGTTCGAACGTGACGCCCTCGACCAGGGGCCACGCCAGGTAGTAGTCGCCCTGGTCGTCGCCGAGGTCGGTGTAAGGAACGACGGCCGGGTGAGGTGGGTTCCCGCCGAAGGCCGCGAGTTGCTCCATCGAGCGGAGCAGGTTCCATCGTTCGCGCGACGGTAACAGCTTCACCGCATGGCATTTGCGATCGGGGCGGCGGACGGCGCGGTACACCGTTCCGAGGCCGCCCGAGCCCAGCGGTTCCAGAAGCAGGTACGGCCCCGCGGTCAGCCGGTCCGCCTCCCCGGCCACGGCCCGGTCGGCCTGAAACGGGGTGAGGAACCCGCGGGCGACCAGGAACTCCGCCAGGGCCACATCGTCCGCAACCGCCCCCGCGGCCCGGGCTTCGATACGGGCTGCGTCGGCCTGGTCCGGCTCCAGCACGCCCAGTAGGGTCAACTCGGCCAGTAGATCGTCGGACGGGTGGTGGACCGGTGGCGTTTGGATCGGCATGGGCGGGTCCGTCCGGTCAGGGACCGTTCCGGGAGTGGGGGGTCCGCGCGGTTTGGCGCGGGGTTCGCACTACCGAACTATAGTTCGTGGCTCGGCCGATGCCAGCGGTCGGGCGCCAAGGGGGGTTATTGCCGAACCTTACACCGTGGGTCAACTGTCCAATTCTTCGTACAGACCGCTGCGGACCTACGGGACTCTTGGGATGGGTCCTACAATGGGATAACGACCGGGACCCACCCCGGTCATCCGAGCCGGAGGACACCGATGAGCAGCTCCCCCAACCGTGCGTCCCGGCACCCGGCGGGTAAGCCCCGCAAGCCGGACGTGACGCTGGATTTGCCCACCGCCCGTCAGATGCTGCCTCTCGTTCGGAGCATCGTGACGGACATCGTCGATACGCACCACCGCCTGGCCGAGCTGACCGTCGAGCAGGAAGCGCTGGACAGCAACCGCCGGGGGCTGGGCTGGACCGAGCGCCAGCGGCGTTACACCGTCCACGAAGACGTGGCCCGGTCGGAGAAGCATCTCACCGGGGCCGTCTCCGAGTTGAGCGCCCTGGGGCTGACCCTGGTGGACCCCCGGGCAGGCCAGGTGGAATTCCCGACCCGGATCAACGGCCGCCCGGCCGCGTTCTCGTGGCGGCTGGGCGAGGAGATGGTCGGCCACTGGCACTACACCGGGGAGGAGCACCGGCGGCCGATCCCGGCCGACTGGCAGCACGGCTCGCCACTGCGGACGCGCGCTGAGCCGTAACGTTTACCCAGCGCACACGGTCGGTATCGGGCGGGGGGATTCGGCCGGTTTTTTCCGACGCGCGCTTGCAACGCCGCCCGCGATGACCTAAGAACTTGGTGTCCCGACGGGTGGTTCGATCACCCGCCGGGCGACGGCCCGCAGTTTTGGTGCGTGCCGCTCGATCTGGTCAGTTGGCACTCTTGTGGAGTGCTTTCTCCGTTCCGAGGGGGGAACGGTTAAAGCTGCCAGGCTACCGAAGGGATGGACGGGACCCTAAGTACGTCTGGTGATCCGGGCAGCGGGCAACCGCTGCCCGGATTTTTTTACGCGCCTGTCGGCTCTCAGACCCCACTCGCTTACGCTTCGGGCTCCGCGTTGATCAGGTCGATCAGTTGCCGTAGCCGCCCGTGTCGGTGGCGATCGAAGCGGAACTTCAGCCGCGGCAGGTTGGCCAGTTGCGGCTCGTTGGCCTCCTGCGGCAGCATGGCGGTCTGTTCGAACGTCGCCGGCGGGGCGATGTCGCCGAACTCGGCACGGAGGCGATCCATGGTGGCCTCACTCAGACGCCGCCGCAGCCGCAGGATCAGTTCGCCGCGCACGTACCGCATGCTGTGGTACACCCGGTAGAAGTTCGTCACCTCCTGGACCGCGTCCTCGATCGAGTCGGTGATGCGGAACAGGTGCAGGTCCTCCGGCGAGATGTAGCCGTTGGCCAGCAGCCCTTCCTTGATGAACTCCAGCCACCGCTGCCAGTAGGTGCCGCCCGGCTCGTCCACCAGGACGACGGGGAAGATGTGCGTCTTGCCGGTCTGCATCAGGGTGAGCGACTCGAATGCCTCGTCGTGGGTGCCGAACCCGCCCGGGAACAGCACCACCGCGTCGGACTCCTTGATGAACACCAGCTTGCGGGTGAAGAAGTACCGCAGGGTCATGAGCTTCGGGTCGCCGGTGATAACCTTGTTGGCCGACTGCTCGAACGGCAGCAGGATGTTCACCCCGAAGCTGTTGGCCACGCCGGCCCCTTCGTGCCCGGCCTCCATGATCCCCGACGCGGCGCCGGTGATGACCATGTACCCGGCCTCGGCGATGCGGCGGCCGAACTCGACGGCGGCGCGGTAAGCCGGGTGGTCGGGCCGGGTGCGCGCGGACCCGAACACTGTCACTTTGCGCCGGCCGCGGTACGCCCCGAACACCTTGAAGCAGTACCGCAGTTCCCGCAGGGCGGTGGCGAGCAGTTTGATGTCCCCGCGGCCGGCCTTGTCGCGCAGCAGTTTGTCGGCGGTCTCCTTGATCTGCTGGGCGAACCCTTCGGCCCCGGGGTCGGCCGGGGTGGCGCTCAGGCCGGTGGTGTCCGGTTCGGTGATCGAGCCGTATGGGGTGCCGCGCGGGGTGTCGGGCATGGCGTATCTCCCGGGAGATCAGGTGAGGTATTCTAGGCGGCCGGTGTCGGCGGGATGGCCCCGGCGTCCCGATCCGGCCGGTCCGGGCCGGACCTGCCTACCCCCGTGGCCGGCCGGGTGGTAAGTTGGTGGGGCGTCTCCGCGCGCCCGAGGAGCCCCGATGAGCACGGCCGCCGACGATGTCCTTCAGTTGACGCTCGCCGCCGAACCGGCCAAGCCGAAGATCGCCAACGTCCCCGGCCGGCTCGGCCCGGACTGGCTCAACCGCGTGCGCGCCGCCGCCGGCGCGCCGTGGAAGCGCCGCCTGGCCCACGCCGCCCTGGTGATCCCGAGGGTCCGCGCCTTCGAGAGGCAGTTCCTGCCGCTCAACGACGAGGATCTGCGCAAGGCCAGCATGAGGCTGCGCGGCATCGCTCGCGGCGGGGTGAAGCTGGAGCGACTCATCCCCGAGGCGTTCGGCCTGTGCTGCGCCGCCATCCGCCGCATCCACGGGTTCCAGCCGTTCGACGTGCAGATCGCCGCCGGGATCGTCATGCACACCGGCGGGTTGGTGGAACTGGCCACCGGCGAGGGGAAAACTCTCTCGGCCGTCTCCCCGGCGTTCCTCAACGCGCTGACGGGCAAGGGCGTCCACGTCACCACGGTCAACGACTACCTGGCCAAGCGCGACGCCGAGGACATGGGGCCGGTGTACCGGCTGCTCGGGCTGTCGGTCGGGTGCATCCAGCAGAAGATGCAGGACGCCGACCGCAAGGCCGCCTATCAGTGCGACCTGACCTACGGGACCGCCAGCGAGTTCGGGTTCGACTTCCTGCGCGACCGGCTGAAGGTCCGCGGCGGCCAGGCGCAGACCGCGCCGTTCTACGCTCCGTGGATGGGCCACGCCGGCAACGCCGACCCGCGCGTCCAGCGCGAGCTGAACTACGCCATCGTGGACGAGGCGGACAGCGTCTTCATCGACGAGGCCCGCACCCCGCTGATCATTGCCAACCCGACCCGGCTGGCGACCCCCGAGGAGCAGCAGGTCTACCTGTGGGCCGACCGCGTCGCCCGGGAGATGCGCCGCGACGAGCACTTCCGCATTGACCTGAAGAAGGACAAGATCGAGCTGACCGACGGCGGCCGCTACCTGGTGCGGTACTCCAACCCGCCGCACGGCCAGCACTCGCACGCAATGGACAAGTTGATCGAGGCGATCGAGAAGGCGCTCCACGCCTACCACCGGTTCGCCCGCGACCACCATTACATGGTCAACAAGGAAAACAAGATCGTCATCATCGACGAGGGGACCGGCCGGCCCATGCCCGACCGCCACTGGCGCGACGGACTGCATCAGGCGGTCGAGGCCAAGGAGCAGGTCCCGATCAACATGCAGTCCGACCACGCCGCCCAGATCACCTACCAAAACTTCTACCGGCTGTACAAGAAGCTGGCCGGCATGTCCGGCACGCTGCTGCCGAACTTCTGGGAGCTGCGGAAGGTGTACCGCCGCTGGACGTCGAAGGTGCCGACCAACAAGCCGACCAAGCGGACGGTGTTCCCCGACCAGGTGTACCCGACCGAGGACGCCAAGTTCGACGCGGTGGTCAAGAAGACGCAGGAGATGCTCAAGACGAACCGGCCGGTGCTGATCGGCACCCGGACCGTCGAGGCGTCCAAGAAGCTGAGCGCGAAGCTGACGGCGGTGGCCGTCCGGCACCGGGTGCTGAACGCCGAGCAGAACGAGGGCGAGGCCGAGGTGGTGGCCGCCGCCGGCCAGCCCGGGACGGTGACGGTGGCGACGAACATGGCCGGCCGCGGGACCGACATCAAGCTCGGCGAGGGCGTGGCCGAGGCCGGCGGGCTGCACGTGATCGGGACCGAGCGGCACGAGGCCGAGCGGATCGACCGCCAGCTCCAGGGCCGCGCCGGCCGCCAGGGCGACCCCGGCAGCG
This sequence comes from Fimbriiglobus sp., assembly GCA_035539575.1. Lineage (GTDB taxonomy): Bacteria > Planctomycetota > Planctomycetia > Gemmatales > Gemmataceae > DASSAT01. The sequence goes on from DATLIF010000197.1 coordinate 6,396, forward strand.
CCCAGTTCATGCTCTCGCTCGAAGACCAACTGCTCGAAGGGCTCGGCACCGGGAAGCAGCGGGAGCTGAACGAGCTGGGGAAGGCCGGCGGGAACCGGGACTGGAACCAGTACGCCCCGCTGTTCCGGGTGGCCCAGCAGCGGATCGAGCGGAAGCACTACCGCCAGCGGCTCGACCTGATGCACTACGACAAGATGCGGCAGGAGATGCTGCAGGACCTGGGGTCGGACCCGTACGTCGAGTAAGCTCCCAAAGCCCACCGATAGCTATCGGTGGGCTTTACAAC
>DATLIF010000198.1:0-13003 GCA_035539575.1 Fimbriiglobus sp.
GTGGTGGCGGGATCGGTGGGTTCGGTGGCGGTGGGCTCGGCGGGTTCGGTGGCGGCCTTGGTGGCGGCGGATTCGGCGGCGGCAAACCCGGCTTCAGTGGCAACCCTGCACTCTAAATCACACGCCACAACTGACGGGAAACATCTCCCGGCCTGCACTGGAAACGGTGCAGGCCGGTGTTCATTTCCGAGGTGGCCATGTCGCACTGGACCGTCACAGTGATCGGCATTCTTGTGCTGGCGGTTGGGCCTGTCACCGGCGCGAATCCGTCGCACGATTTCGACTCTGCCGGCGTGGATCACATCGTCGGGGAGTCACTGAAGCGCTGGGAGGTGCCCGGTGTGGCCCTCGCGATCGTCCGTGGTGAAGAGACGGTTCACCTCAAGGGCTACGGCACAAAGCGGGTCGGCGTCAACGACCCGGTTACGCCGGACACCCTGTTCCCGCTGGCGTCCTGTACGAAGGCGTTCACCAGCACACTTACGGCGATACTTGCTGACGACGGCAAGCTGGCCTGGGACGACCAGGTCGGCAAGCATCTGCCTGGCTTCCACCTTTCCGACCCAAACGCCGACGCGCTCGTAACGCTGCGGGACCTGTTGACACACCGGACCGGAGTAGCCGGTCACGACCTGCTCTGGTATCGCGCGCCATGGGACGCCGACGAGGTTATCCGCCGGATCGCCCACGTCCCGGTTACGGGCCGGTTCCGCGGCGACTACCACTACACAAGCCTGATGTACATGGCGGCTGGCCGGGCTGCGGCCCGGGCTGCCGGTTCGCCCTGGGAGACACTCGTCCGCGACCGTATCTGCACGCCTCTGGGCATGTCCGGTGTGGCCTTCACGACGGCTGAGGCGGAGAAGGCAAAGGACCGGGCGACCGGGCACCGACGGACAAAGGGCGGCGCGGTCGAGCCGATGCCGGGATACACGATCCGCGAGCCGAACCCGGCCGGGTCGCTTCACGCGACGGCCCGGGACCTGTCGGCGTGGCTGAAGTTCCACCTCGCCGGTGGGATGGTGGACGGCAAGCGACTCGTTTCCGCGGCGAACCTGACCGAGACGAAGACGCCGCACACCGTCATGCGCAAGGACGAAGTCGTCGGGCCGGTCTACCCGGATTCACACCAGGTCAGCTACGCGATGGGCTGGGCGGTGTACGACCACCGCGGCAGACTGGTGGTCGCCCACGGCGGAGTCATTGACGGCATCCGGGTGCAGGTGACGCTCCTGCCGAACGAGAAGGTCGGGTTCGTGCTTCTGAACAACCTGCACGAGACGAAGATGAACATTGCCCTCGGCAACAAGATCATCGACCACATGTTCGGTCTGGAGCCGAAGGACTGGGACTCCTACTTCCTGAAGGTGGAGAAGGACGAGCGGGATGCGAAACGGTCGGAGATCGAACGCCGAAACAAGTCCCGCAGGACGGGCACCCGTCCGAGCGTGCCGTTGGATCAGTTTGCGGGTGAGTACCGGGACGCCGCCTACGGCACCGGCAAGGTAACGGCGGACGGTGGCAAGCTGGTCTGGGAGTGGAGCAGCTTCCGCTGCCCGCTGGAACACTTCCAGGACGACGCGTTTCGTGTGACCGAGGGGTACTTTGAGGACCAACTCGTCGAGTTCGCAGGGGTGAACGGCAGGCCGTTGCGGCTGCGGGCAATGGGCGTGGTGTTCGAGCGGAAGTAACCCCTGGGACCGCGGCCGGGACGCTGTCCCAGTGTGATTACGACACCAGGCTAAAAAACAGTTCTTCCAGGTCGTCCTGCTTGTACTGCTCGCGCAGTTCGGGCAGCGAACCGGCGGCGGCGATCCGGCCACGAGCCAGGATCGCGACGTGGTCGCACAGTTTCTCCACCTCGCTCATGACGTGGGTCGAGAAGAGTATCGTCTTGCCTCGCTCACGCAGGTCGGCGATCCCCCGCAGCACCGCCCGCTGGACCAGCACGTCCAGCCCGGACGTCGGCTCGTCAAAGATCAGCACCGGCGGGTCGTGGACCAGTGCCCGTGCGATCGACACCTTCTGCTTCATGCCGGTCGAGAGCCGGCCGCCGGGCACGTCCCGGAAGTCGCTCATCTGCAGCGCGTCGAAGAGAGATTCCAGGCGGGCGGTCAATTCGTCGCCGGCCAGGCCGTAGAGCCGTCCGTAGTAGGCGACCATTTCCCACGCTGTCATTCGGTCGTAGACACCGGTGTTGGCCGAGAGGAAGCCGATCGACCGGCGCACCAGTGCGGGCTGGGTGGCGATATCGTACCCAGCAACCGTGGCGAACCCGGCGGACGGCTTGAGGACTGTACAGAGCATCCGGAGCGTCGTGGTCTTGCCTGCCCCGTTCGGGCCGAGCAGTCCGAACACCTCACCTGGGCGGACGGTGAAGTTGAGATCGTCCACCGCGGCGACCGGCTTGCCGTCCGGGCCGGGGAACGACTTCGTGAGTCCTTCGACTTCGATCATGGGTAGGGCACGCATCGCGTGCCGGTTTTCGATAAGGGTTGCAGGGGGTCGGGCGACACGCGATGCGTACCCTACTCCAGATCCGGGTCTGCGGCTGTCCGCGCGGCGGCTGGTGGTGGTGGCTGGCCGCCTTCGGTCTTCCAGGCGGCGTAGTTCTTCCAGTTGACTGGGTCGAGCGGGAACCCTCCGTAATCGGCCCCCTCAATCACAAGATACCCGGTTGGGTCGCGGTCCGGCGACCGGGCCAGCTCCCGCTCGATCTCGACGTCATCCCGGGCAGCAATGATCGCGTTATCGGAGCCTGGTTGGAGGAAGACGGCCGTATCGCCGAGCAGCTTGCCGCGGACCGGGGGGCTGGTCGGCAGGTCCAGCGCGGTCGAGTCCTCGGCCGGGTCGGCCTGGCGGACGTCGCGGAGCAGTTCGTTAAACCAACGGAGGTGCTCGGCGGTCGGCCGCTGGGCGAACGCCCGTCGGATATGCGCGTAGTTGCGAATGTGGCCGTACCCGGAATACATCCAGTACGCCCCGAACAACACGAGTATGGGGAAGACGCGGCCGGGCATCTGCCCTTGCCAGATCAGGTACTGCCGCAGGAGCGTGGCTGCGCCGAACGCGAGCAGGACCACCCCGTCGATCAGCACCCCCTCGGCTGACGGGCGGAACTTGTTCCACAGGGCGGCGGTGAACTCCAGGGCGGACAGCCCCAGGTAGATCAGCCCGAACACCCGGAACTTCTCCCGGTCCGGGATAGCGAAGTACCAGATGGCGAGCATGATCGCGCCGAAGATCAGCCCGCCGGTGGCCCCGCGCCGGACCTGGTGACACAGTGTCCGGTACGCGGCGACGTTCCGCAGTACCATGCGCTTCTCTTCGGCTGCCAACCAGTCTTGCATGGCTCCCCCGACACGTTCGGCGGGCAGTGGCTCGCCCTGTCGGGTCATTCAATCGGCTCGGACGACGGCTGGCAACTTCGGCGGTCGGATCGCCTTCCCGGCACGGTCACTTCTGATTCAGCACCCACTCCGTCAGGTACTTCAGTGCCTCGGGGTCGAACGTCTCCTCAAGCTGGCCGTACTCGTTCGGTAAACCGGTCTTCGCCTTCTGGAACAGGTGGTTGAGCTTCGGGAACTCCTTGACCGTGACGCTGTCGTTGCCGCCGGCCTTGACCGCTTTCTCGATCGCCGACAGGTTCTCGTCTGTCACCACCTGGAGGTCCAGTTCGCCGTTGACGGCCAGGACCGGGCAGCGGACCTTACCCAGAGTCGGCCGCGGGTCGTACTTGAAGAAGTACGCCATCCACGGATCGGCGACCCGGCCAACGATTGCGTCCGTCACCTCATCGCCGGACTTGCCGAGCCCGATCGACTTCCGCTCGGCCTCGGTTAGCGAGTCGAGGAACGTCTTCACCGCATCCTTCGCCTCCGCCTTCATCTTGTCCGGGGCGGCCTTCATCACGGCCGTCACTGCGGCCTTCTGGAGGCGCTGCATCATTTCGATCTTTTCGGTCCCCATTCCCATTGCCTTGAGGATCACCTTCTGCTGGCTCCTTAGCACTTCGTTCCCCGGCAGGCCTGGACCGGCCAGCAGGACGATGAACCCCACGTCGTCCGGGTGGTCGGCGGCGACCATGGGGGCGATCAGCCCGCCCTCGCTGTGGCCCATCAGGCCGATCCGCTTCGAGTCGATCTCCTTGCGGCCCTGGAGAAACTTCACCGCGGCGTGGACGTCGGTGGCGAAGTCGGCGGAGGTCGCCCCCTCGTGCTTGCCGCCGGACTTGCCGACCCCACGGTCGTCGAACCGCAGGACGGCGATCCCGTTCCGGGCGAAGTGGTCCGCGATCACCAGGAACGGCTTATGACCAAACAGCGTCTCGTCGCGGTCCTGCGGCCCGGACCCGGAGATCAGCACCACCGCCGGGAACGGGCCGTCGCCCTTCGGCAGTGTGAGCGTCCCGGCCAGCTTGGCGCCGGCCGGCTTGTTCTCGAACGTCACATCCTCGGCGGGGTAAGGGAATGGCTTCTTCGGCATCTGCGGGCGGTTCAATGTCGAGACCCTCTCGACCCGCATCAGTTCCAGTGGCAGCTTCAACCCGGCCTGCTCGAACTCGCCCTTGATGGACTGCCCGTCCTCGGCGAGTGTGCCGACGAACTTCGCCTTGAGCTTCAGGGCAGCGAAGGTCAGCTTTCCGCCCTCGAACGATACCTCGGCGATGGGAATGTCCTTCGCCCCCTGGTCGATGCTGTCCATCGTCGCGGCCAGCTTGCCGTCTGCGTCCTTCTTGATCTTGAAAGCCAGCCGCAACTCGATGGCGCCGACCTTGAGCGGTCCTTCCCAGATGCCCTCGATCCCCTTCGCGGCGGGCTTGACTACTGGCGGTTCCTGGGCGGCGAGCGCCGCCACGACACACACCAGAACGCACGCGACACCCGCGGCCACGGAACGCAGGAAGCGCAGCATGGGCGTACCTCGGCTTTGTGGAGACCGAAGCAGGTCAGTTCAACACCGGCAACGCTCGGCCAGTCGTGCCTGGAACGGGATGCTTGGTCGTCGGTTTCTCGTCCAGGAGTTGGTAGTAGACGTTCCGCTGCCGTGGCTCCCAGCCGGCCTCGCGGATCGAGGACTTGATTTGTTCCAGCGTCAGGTGGTGGACAGTCCCGGCCGAGGAGACGACGTTCTCCTCCAGCATCAGGCTGCCCATGTCGTTGGCCCCGAAGAGTAGCGCCACCTGGCCGATCTGCGCCCCCTGCGTCACCCACGACGACTGGATGTTGCGGACGTTGTCGAGGTACAGCCGGGCGATCGCCTGCATCCGCAGATATTCGAACGCCCCGGCGGCCGGGAAGTCGGCCATCTTGTGCCCCGGCTGCATCGTCCAGCAGATGAACGCGGTGAACCCGCCGGTCTCGTCCTGCAATTGGCGGATGCGGTCAAGGTGTTCGATGCGTTCCGCGTCGGTCTCGACGTGGCCGAACATCATCGTCGCCGACGAGCGGCCGCCGAGCCGGTGCCAGACGCGCATCACCTCCAGCCACTCGTCGGTCAGGGCCTTATTTTTGGTGATCGCCTTGCGGACGCGGTCCACGAGGATTTCGCCGCCGCCGCCGGGGATGCTGCCGAGGCCAGCCGACTTCAGGCGGCGAAGCACCTCGTCCAGCGGCAGCTTGTTGAGCTTGTGGAAGTGCCAGATCTCCGGCGGGCTAAAGGCGTGCAGGTTGACGCTCGGGAACTTTGCCCGCAGGTCGCTCAGCAGCTCCTCGTACCAGTTCAGCTTCAACGTCGGGTGCATCCCGCCTTGCATCAGGACCTGGTCGCCGCCCAGGGCGATCGTCTCCTCGAACTTCCGGTACAACACCGCGCGGGGCAGGACGTAAGCGTCGGCGTCGTTCGACTTGCGGTAGAACGCGCAGAAGTCGCACACCGCAGCGCAGACGTTCGTGTAGTTGATGTTGCGGTCGATGTTGTAGGTGCGGTACGGCTCCGGGTGCAGCCGCATCGTTACCACGTGCGCGGCGCGGCCGAGCTTGTGCAGATCCTTACACTTCAACAACTCGACCCCCTCGTCCGGGGTGAGCCGGCCGGCGTCAGCGGCTTTCGACAAGATGCGGTCGGTGATAGCGGACAAGTGACACCCCCGGTGGCGCCAGCCCGAGTTCGGCGGCGAGTTCGTGGTAGCGGGTTAGCCCGGCGACTTCGCGCAGGCCGAGGTCGTAGTGGATGATGTGCGACAGGTAGCGCCGGCAGTAGCCGGGATCCAGCCCCAGCGTCGGCGCTTCTCGCGCGGCAATCAGCCCGACGCGAGAGAGGCCGTGCTGCTTCGCCTTCACGAACGCGGCTTCGGTGCCGCGGAGGTCCACGCCGTCGCGGACGGCCCAGACGGCGTAAACGAACGGCAGCCCGGTCCAGTCGGCCCACTCCTGGCCGAGGTCGTAGGCGAACGGGAACCCCGGCAGGCAGGCCCGCATCGCCCGGTCGCCGATCAGGAGCACCGCATCGGCGGCCAGGTCGTCGGCCGGCGTATCGATGGGCAGTTGCTCGACCCGTGGGCGGACACCATACCGCGTTTGCAAGAGGATTTGCGCCAGGGCAGCACTGGTGCGGGAGCCTTCGTCCAGGGCGATGCTTTGCACCTCTGCCAAAGGCACACGGCTGAATAGCGTGACGCTAAGTACCGGCCCACGCGAGGCGATGGCCACGTCCGGGATGACGGTGTACGTTCCGGCCCGGAACAGCTCGACTACCGGAATCAGGCCGACGTCCAGTTCGCCGCGGGCCATCCGGTCGGCCAGTCGGCTCGGCAGGTCGAAGGTGAGTTCGATCGCGGGCGCAAAAGTGGTCAAGCCCTCAACGAGCGGCTTGGTGTTCAGGTAATTGACCGCGCCCACGCGGATGCGCTGGCCCATCGTCGGCCCCTGGTTCCGGCCCGGGTACGCGGGGATTATAGGGGGACCCGGTGCCTCCGTCGGGTTAACCGCGAGGGGAGGGGGAAATGCAACACCCCCGGCCGAATGGCCGGGGGTGTTGAGTCGTTACAAGCTGCCTACGGGCAGGCTGGCACGCACACCGGGACGTACCGCGTCACGCACCGGGTCACGGTGTAGGGTTCCATCGAGCAGACCTGCTTTGCCACCACCTGGCAACTCTGCACTGGCACCGTCTTGCAGGTCACACGGGTCTCGTACCGGCACCGCTGCTCGCACTCGTACCGGACCCGGCACTGGCGGATCGTCTGGCACCGCTCCTCCGGCACCAGCCGGCAGGTCCGAATCGGGATGTGCCGCACGCACTCCTCGGGGACGTACTCGCAGTACCGCTTCGTGACGTACCGGACGTGCTGTTCGGGCACCATCCGGCAGGTGGTGTAGGGCACCTGATGAACGACCGTCTCTGGGACTGAGTAGCAGTGCCGGCGGGTGACGTACCGGACGTGGTCCTCGCGAACCATTCGGCAAGTGGTGTACGGGACGCACACCGTCCGCGTCTCGGGCACCGTGTAGCAGTGCCGGCGGGTCACCATCCGGACGTGCGTCTCCGGGACCATCCGGCAGGTGGTGTAGGGGATCTGGCGGGTGTGCCACTCCGGCACCCGGTAGCACCGCTGCCGGGTGACGTAGCTGGTGTGCTGCTCGGTCACCATCCGGCAAGTGGTGTAGGGGATCTGGCGAGTGTGCCACTCCGGCACTCGATAGCACCGCTGCTTCGTCACCATCCGGGTGTGCTGCTCCGGGACGACCCGGCAGGTGGTGTAGCAGACCGGAACCTGCTCCGTGTACGCGACCGTCCGGCAGACCGGGATCTGTACTGTCTGGCATACCGGCTTACGGACGTAGTGCGTCTCACAGATCGTCTTGCACTCGGTCCGCGGCACCCACACCTTGCGACAGACCGTTCGGCCGGGGCACTGGACCTGTTGCTGAACGACCGGTCCTGGGCAGTACTTCATCGAGCAGGTACACGGGTCGAACACGCATGTTCCCGGCGACTGCACACAGCGGGTCACGACCGGGCCGGGGATGTGCTCGGTCACGGTTTGCCAATCGCCCGTCTCGACCGGCACAACACGCTGGGTCGTGACAGGCTCACAGGTGTAGCTGACCCGCGTCTCGGTCCGGTAGTCGGTCTCGGTCCTGTAGCGGGTGACCGGGACGCAACTCTGGTGGGTCTGATACTCCGTCCGGTAGGTGGTGTAGCAGACGGGAACCTGATAGTTCTGGACCTCGGTGCGGTAGGTGCAGTAGTTTTGCGTCCGGACGTGCTGCTCGTACACCGGGCGGCAGACCGTGTATGGCACCGATACCTGGTACTCTTGCACGACCGGGCGGTGAACGGTGTAGCTCCGCTGATGGACGTGCTGCTCGTACACCGGACGGTAGGTGCAATATGGGACCGCGACCTGGTACTCCTGCACGACCGGCCGGTGGAACGTGCGGCACACCTGGCGGACGTGCTGCTCGTACACCGGGCGGTAGGTCGTGTACGGGACGGCCACCGGCACCTCGCGGACGACCGGTCGGTTGACCGTGTACCGTTGCTCCTGCATGTGCGTCTCGTACACCGGCCGGTTGACCGTGTACCGGTGAACGGTGTCGAATTGCTCGACGACCGGCTTCGTGACCGTGTACGGGACTGCCTCTACGTGTTGCTCGTAGCAGGTCTTGTAGGTGGTGACCGGCTGGGACTCGTAGACCGTCCGTGAGACCGGCCGGTAGCAGACCTCAGTCTGGAGTTCACTGACCGGCTGGTAGGCGACCCGGGTGGCGATCACCGGCGGGCAGCATTGCTCCGCGGCGATGCATGGCGCCGGGTAGCGGCAGAGGCCACAGTGCGCGGCCTGGGCGGCCGGCGGTCCGAACCAGAAGGCCGCTGTGAGCGGCACGAGTACTCGCAGCATCCTCATCCCATCCCCCCGCGCCGTCGGTGCGAATCCGGGTGTGATCGCCAAGGCACGGAACCGAAACCGGCTCCCATACGCCTACACTCTGCCCGACGGAGATGCCCCATCCAACGCGGCTTGACGCAAACCACGGGACGCGATGAGTCTGGCCGGCGGTTGAACCGGCGCAGGCTGGCGAAGCCGTTCCGAGGGCGCGACCGGTAGCGGTGGGAGAACCGGACGTGACGTGCGCTCCTCGTTCCCACGCTCCGCGTGGGAACGCACGGGTGCGCCGCTCCGCGTCGCAGGCATGGCGAACGGCCGGCGTGAGCCGGCTGGGGGGGTGGGCGCCACCAGCCGGCTCACGCCGGCCGTTCGCCGGGAGTCCGGTCCCTCTCTCGGGACGCAGAGCGTCCCATGACTCGTTTCCACGCGGAGCGTGGGAACGAGGGGGTGAGGGCACTACGATGGACCTCATGGCCATCGGCGTTACCCCCGGGCAACCACCCGAGCGCGACGAGTGCATCGAGCAGGCGTACTTCTTCCGCACCTTCCGGGAGCGGATCCAGGAGAACATGCCAGCCCAGGACGTACTCGAACGGCTTGATGAGGAATTGCTGACTACCACGCGGCTGCCAGTGGCAGTCCAGTTCCTTTCGACCGAACTGAAGCATAGCGGGATGGTGTCGAGCGGGTTCGCCCGGCTGGCGCACTATTTCACGCCGTTCCAGGCGTTCGTGATCCGCCAGGCCGAGGAGGAGGGGCTGCGGTTCACGATGGCGGCGGCGCTGTTGGTGCTGGAGCGGGAGGCGACATACAAGGCGAGCGGTCCGACGGAGCCGGGGTTATTTGTCTACCAGTTCGAGGCGATCACCCGCAACCGGCTCGGCTATGACCGGGGACTTGCGGCAATCGCCGGCGATCCATTCTACGGGCCGGAGTGGAGGGAGTATGCCGACCTGGTTCGCCGGCAAGTCGGGGCGATCGACTTTGCCGACCTGGTCTACGTCCGATCGGTTACGTACGTCGCGGACCAGAGGCGGACGACACCGGGGTACGAGCCGCCGGTCCCGCCGCTATTTGGTGAGAAGGAGGGGAAGATCGCCCGGGCGAGCCGGGGCCGAGACCCGCTGTTCCTGTTCGCTGCCCTCCAGCGGCAACTCGGTTACCCGGAGGTGCCCCGCCCGAAACCGCGAGATGACGTCGCGGCCCGGCTGGAAGTGTTTCAGGTCAAACTACGGGAACTGGAATCCCGACTGCGGATGGTCGAGTCAGAAGCCCGGGGGACTTTCGACCCGACCCAGTTCGGTAAGCCGGACCTGTTCCGCGACATCAAGGACGAGGAATAGGTCATCAAGTCTTCAGGTCGTCAGATCTTCAAGTCGGAAACCCATTTCCGGGCCGCAGGTCTTCGTGACCTGATGACTTGAAGACTTGATGACTTCAATCAGGCCGACGGTCGGCACCCGCGGAACGTTTGCAGAACCTGGTGCAGGTCTTCCGTGATGCAGACTTCGTCGTCCAGGAAGTCCTTCAGCCAGATAAAGTTCAACTTCTGGGCCATCGCGACGAGCGGCAACAAGTCGCCGAGCCGGACGCGGACCGAAGGGTCCGGGGTCGGGTCGAGAAGCTCGTCCGTCTCGTCGTAGACACGAAGCTGCAGAGCCATGGATGTCCCTCCGTGTGGACCGACCGAGTGTGCGGCGGCAAGACCCGCCGTACCACGCCCCCTACGTCCGACGGGTAGCCCCGACCGGACGGGCGCATATCAGCTATCGTCCCCCCCAAAGCATCGACTGCATTCCATCATAAGCTTAACGCCGCCATTCATAGCCACCTGCGGTAAGATGTTCCAGGTCGGCGATACCGGCAATTTGGTCAACCTGTCAGTCGTCCAGCATTGTCCGGATGGGGTCGGGTTATGCCGAGTTTCGCGGTTCTCGGGTCTGGAGGCTGGGGCACGGCGATGGCGCTCGTGCTGGCCCAGCGGTCCGGTGCCGACGTGCGGCTCTGGTGCGCCCGGGCGGAGACCGGGCAGCAAATCCGGGAGCGGCGCGAGAACGTCCGGCAACTCCCCGGGGTGACGATTCCCCCCGAGATCCTGGTGACGACCGACCCGGCCGAGGCGATAGCCGGGGCTGACTGCTGGGTGGCGGCCGTGCCGATGGCGTTCCTGAGGGAAACGCTCGTCCGGCTGAAACCGTTCGCCGGGGGCGATGTGCCGGTGGTGAGTCTAACAAAAGGAATCGAGGTTGCAACATTCCTCCGGCCAACCGAGGTGATCGGCGAGGTTCTCGGAGTTAGCCGTCTGGTTGCTGTGAGCGGGCCGAGCCACGCCGAGGAGGTCGCCCGCGGCCTGCCGACGTCGGTGGTGGCCGCGTGCCCGGACGCCGAACTGGCCGGATGGGTGCAGGATCAGTTCGGCACCGACCGGCTGCGCGTGTACACGAACGCCGACCTGGTCGGGGTGGAACTTGCCGGGGCATTGAAGAACGTGATCGGTCTCGCGGCGGGTATCTGCGACGGCTTGCAGTTTGGGGACAACGCCAAGGCTTCTCTCATCACCCGTGGTCTGGTGGAGATGACCCGGTTCGGGGTGGCACACGGGGCGACGCCGGCGACCTTCGGCGGCCTGGCCGGACTTGGGGACTTGATTGCGACCTGCTTCAGCTCGCACGGACGCAACCGCCGGGCCGGGGAACGGCTGGCGCGGGGTGAATCGCTGACCGAAGTTGTGGCCGGCCCGCAGGTGGTCGAAGGGGCTTATACCGCCCGCAGCGTTTACAACCGGACGACGGGGGCCGGCCTGGACGCGCCGATCATGACCGCCGTTTATCGAATCCTCTACGAGGGACTGTCGCCTCACGGCGCGGTGCAGGATATCCTGTCGCGGCCGCAGAAGGGCGAGAGCACATTCCTGGGTTGAGCGGAGGGGCTGATGCTGAACGTGGCGTTCAAGGAGTGGGCGGCGGTTTGCCGGGCGCTGGCGGAGGGCCGGCAGGGGGTCATCCTCCGCAAGGGCGGGATCGCCGAGGTGGGCGGGGAGTTCCGGCCGGAGCACGACCGATTCTGGCTGTACCCGACCTACTTCCACGAGCAGCAGCGCACGGGGCTCAAGCCCGAGTTCCTCCCGCTGATCGACGCGGCCGAGGTGGACCGCCCGCCGGCGGGCGAATTGCGGCTCACGCACTTCGTGGAGGTATCAGACGTCCGGTTCGTGGATCGGCTGGAGGACGCGCTGGCTCTCGATCCATTACACGTGTGGAGCGAGGAGATGGTCCGACAGCGGTTCCACTACCGGACGCCGGGGCTGTACATACTGAACGTCCGGGTGTATCGGGCGCGGACGCCGGTGGAGTTGACGGAGGATCCGGCGTATGCCGGGTGCAAGACGTGGGTGGAACTGGATAGAGATGTCGAGGAGCAGCCCGCGGACCCGGTACTACCATAGCGCCCGAGTGGCGACCCGAGCTGAGCGGAAAGATTCCAAAGCGGAGGGATGTCGATGTGCCGAGCGTCGTTGTTACCCCTTCTGCTCGCACTCTTCATCACCTCGGGCTGTGGTAGTGGCAGCGGCGGGCAGAGCTTTGACCTGAAGACGTCCGGGGGCGCCACGCCGGAGCGGGGGTGGCTCGTCCATCAGGCTCAGGCCGACGGGAAGTTACTCTTCGTCGTCTTCGAGTGTGGTCCGAGTACCGAGGACGGATTCGAAGGCCGCCTGACGTCGAGCTATTCGAAGGGGCGCACCTCCGCGGAGTTGACCCGCCCCGACGGGTCGGTCTCCAAGCTGCCCGGGAGGGTCCAACTGATCGAGGTAGTGGACGGGGTCTACCGGGATAGCGAGCGGACGGTGACGCTCGCGGAGTTGGAGGCGTTCCTGGCCTCCAAACCGGCCGCCTACACCATTGAAGAGTTACTACGCTTCGTCGATGAGCGACGCGGGGGATAGTGTCTCGCACGCTGATCCGATCGCCGCCGGGTGTCGGTCGGGATTCGAAGACTCGACCCGCCGATAAGGCTGGGGCCGGCAGTTCCTTCCCGGGGCGGATCACAACGGGCCGAACCGTCCGACCCCCGGCCTTGCCCGCCAACGTCCCCACCAAAACAATTTCCCCGATTTCGATTTGACACCCCATCCTGGGGATGCATTTCAAATAGTGTACACAAGTTCAATCT
>DATLIF010000199.1:0-2256 GCA_035539575.1 Fimbriiglobus sp.
CACCCGAGGCGGGCGGTCGCCGCCGCGCTGGCGCTGGGCGGGCCAGCCGCAGCCCAGCCGCCGGCCGACAAGTACAAGCTCGACACCGACCGCTTCCAGTTCACCCGCGTCGAGGACGACGCCCCGGTCCGGGCGGAGGACCAGAACCGCGAGGAATACGAGGCGTACAACGATGTACTGCTCCACGCCCGGCAGTTCACCGCCACCGAGCTGGAGGCGCACGCCTACCGCGACGTGACGTTCCGCGACCTGGTCCGCCCGGTCCGCCGCGATTACCAGTTCAAGTTGCTGTACTTCGAGGGCCGACTGGCCCAGCTCCGCCGCGGCGAGCCGAACAAGCGGATGACCGCCGCCGGACTGACCGACTGGTACGAGGGGTGGATGTTCCCCGTGGACGGGTCGGACCCGATGTGCGTCCACATCACCGAGCTGCCGCCGGGCCTGACGCCGAGCCAGAAGTACGACCCCCGGCCGCGCGTTGTCGTGGCCGGGTATTACTTCAAGATGATCCGCTACGAGTCGTCGGAGAAGACCGAGGACGACCCGACGCGGTACAAGGTGCGGCGGGCACCGCTGCTGCTGGCGAAGTCGTTCACGCTGCTGCCTGACGCCGTACGCGAGGACTCATGGCAGACCGGGTTCCTGCCCGGTATGCTGGGGGTACTGGCCGGGGTCGCCGTGGTCGTGACGGCGCTGACTCTGTTGTTCCGCCGCGGCGACCGGGCCGCCCGCCGGGCGCTCGAACACCGCCGCGACCGCAACCCATTCGACGCTGACCCGGCGAACCCCGAGCGTTAGCGAGGGGCTGAGTCTACACCCCCTCGCTGACGCTCGGGGTTCGCCCAGATCGAGGACAGGCTCATGGGCAACTCGGTCGCCGACGGCACGCCGGCCGCTGTCATCCGCAAGCTCCAGTCGGCGGAGGAGTCTTCGCACCAGCGGCTGGTCCGCAAGCACATCCCCGCGTGGGTAGCCAGCGGGGCCGTCCACGTCGCCCTGGTCGGCGCACTGCTGGCGACGGACTCGGTCTTCGCCCGGCCGGCCGCGGCGCCGCCGTCCACGCAAGAACTCCTGGTCGTCACCGACGACAAGCCGGCGGAGGAGCCCAAGCAGGACCTGACCCAGCCGACCCTCGGGTTCGACCCGACCATCCCGGCCGCCATCGAGCACGAGCGGCTCGAAGACGTGAACATCCAGGACAAGGTGGTGACCCAGGACTCGCCGGGGCTGGAGCAGGCCGACTCGGAACTCAAGCAGGACTTCAACCCGCCGGCGGGGATCGGCCCGGCCAGCCTGGACCCGGGGACGACCGGGGAGATGGGCGATTTCCGCGCGGGTGAGGGCGGCGGCACCGGGACGATCGTCGGCGACGCGCTCAAGGGCCGCGGCGGCGCGACCCGCAGCCGGCTGGTCGGCGAGCGCGGCGGCAACAGCCGCTCCGAGGCGGCCGTCGCCCGCGGGCTGATCTGGCTGGCCAGGCAGCAGCGCAGCAATGGCATGTGGCAGTACGACGGAAGCAGCAAGGCGGACACCGCCTCCGCCACCGGCATGGCCCTGCTGCCGTTCCTGGCTGCTGGCCAGACGCACAAGGTGTCCCGGGACGGCAAGTACAACAAGACCGTCGAGGCCGGGCTGAAGTATCTCATTTCGCAGCAGCAGCCCAACGGCCGCTTCAGGGGCGCCGGCATGTACTCCCAGGCGATCGCCACCATCGCCCTGTGCGAGGCGTTCGGCATGTCCGGCGATCGCGGGCTGTTGCTGCTGCCGGCTCAGCGGGCGGTCAACTTCATCCAGTCGGCCCAGGGGGTCAACGGCAGTTGGGGCTACCAGGCCAACCAGACCGGCGACACGTCGATTGTTGGCTGGCAGGTCCAGGCGCTCCAGTCCGCCCGGCTGTGCAAGGAGTTGGTGGTGGACAAGCGGACGCTGGAGCGGGCGCGGCGGTTCCTCGACAGCGTGGCTAGCGGCCCGAACCGGTCGATGTACGGCTACCAGGAGGCGACGACCGCGTCCCCGACCCGGACCGCAGTCGGGCTGCTGTGCCGGTACTACTCCGACGGGTGGGGGCCGAACAACCCCGGGATGATCTCCGGCGTCGGCTACCTGATGAAGTCCCAGCGGCCCGACCGCGCGAAGATGGACATGTATTACTACTACTACGCCACCCAGGTCCTCCACTTCTTCGAGGGCGCGGAGTGGTACAAGGAGTGGAACCCGAAGATGCGGGATCTGCTGATCGACCTCCAGATCCCCGAG
>DATLIF010000200.1:0-23858 GCA_035539575.1 Fimbriiglobus sp.
ATCCCGCACTGCTACCACATCGTGCAGGGCGGGCGGTACGAGCGGCAGGCGGGGCAGCACTTCAACCCGTACACCTACGACGACATCAAGACGATCGCCGACCACCGGCACTACGCCGGCCCGAACCCGCACGGCGGCAACGAGAAGTCCGATAGCATGGGCGGCGGCCACGCCCACTGCGGACTGATGTGCTACCTCGGCGGCGCCTGGCCGAAGGAGTACCGCGGCCAGTTGTTCATGGGCAACATTCACGGCCGGCGGCTCAACGTGGACATCCCCGTGGCCAAGGGCAGCGGCTACGTGGCGAAGCACGGCAAGGACTTCCTGCTGGCCAACGACGAGTGGGCGCGGTTCATCAACTTCCGCTACGGCCCGGACGGCAACGTCTACGTGATCGACTGGTACGACAAGCAGGCGTGCCACCGCCGGGAGCCGGAGATCTGGGACCGGACCAACGGCCGCATCTACAAGGTCAGCTACCGCGGCACCAAGCCGGTCGCCGGGATCGACCTCCAGAAGTGCAGCGACGAGGAGTTGGTGAGGTATCAACTGCACGAGAACGACTGGTACGTCCGCCACGCGCGACGGGTCTTGCAAGAGCGGTCGGTTAGTCGCGAGCCGAAGGCGAGCGCGGCGGTCCGCGAGGCGCTGATGACAATTGCAACCGAGCACAAGGACGAGACGCGACGGCTCCGCGGACTATGGGCGCTGATCGCCACCGGGACGGCCGACTATGAGGGCGTGTCGAAGCTGGCGGACGACAAGTTCGAACACGTCCGCGGGTGGGCGCTCCGTTGGCTGATCGAGGGCGAACACACCGACCGCTTCCTGTCGCAGCGGACAGACGTTTGCGGATTACTGGTCCGGCCTTCCGCGGTCGCGCGGCGCCAGATCGCATCGGCGCTGCTGCGGAACCCCGGACGTCAACCCGTCAGCCCGCAGTTGCTGCATGCGGTCGCCGGCCGTCCTGAAGACGTCGATGACCCCAACATGGTGTTCCTCTCGTGGTATCTGCTTGAGCAATTGATCGACCAGCAACGGGACACCGTCCTCTCCGTCGCGACGGAGTCCAAGATGACGGCCCTGCTCCCGTTCGCCGCCCGGCGGATCGGGGCGACCGGCACCAAAGAAGCGTTCCAGGTCCTCACGGAGAGGCTGCTCGACTCCAAGACGGACGACCAGCGACTCGCTCTCCTCCGCGGCGTCTCCGAGGGCCTGAAGGGACGCCGCGGCATCACGGCACCGACCCACTGGTCCCAGGCGTTCGCGGTGTTGGCCGAGTCAAGCAATAAGGAGGTTCAGTCGCAAGCCCTGGCCGTCGCGGTCGGGTTCGGGGACGCCAAGGCGTTCGACCTCCTGCGGAAGACACTGGCCGATCAGAACGCCGACTATGCCGCCCGACAGGCCGCAATGACAACCTTGCTCGACGCCAAGGACAAGGACCTGGCGCCCATACTCCAACTCCTCGTCCTCGACTCGCAGTTACGGTCCTCCGCGATTCGCGGGCTGGCGTCGTATGACCACGCCGACACCCCGCGCAGCCTGCTCGCCCTATACGAGACGTTCACGGCCGCGGACAAGCGGAACGCCCTCAACACCCTCGCCGCCCGGTCGGCCTACGCCAAGGTTATGCTCGACGCCATCGCGGCGAAGAAGGTGCCGGCCGCCGACGTGCCGGCCGAGATCATCCGCCAGCTCCGCGGCCTCGGCGACAAGAAGCTCGACGAGCAGATCACTGCGGTTTGGGGCACCGTGCGCGACACCCCGGCCGACCGCAAGAAGCTCATCACGTCCTGGCAGAAGAAGCTCACCGCCCCCTACCAGGGCGGTCAGGACCTCGCAGCCGGTAGAGCGGTCTTCGCCCGCGTCTGCCAGCAGTGCCACACCCTCTACGGCGTCGGCGCCAAGGTCGGCCCGGACATCACCGGGGCCAACCGCGCCGACATCAACTATCTCCTGGAGAACATCTTCGACCCATCCGCCGTCGTCCCCAAGGAGTACGCGGCCACCAAGATTGATCTGCTCGATGGCCGCAGCATCACCGGCCTCATCAAGGAGGAGACCAAGACGACGCTCACCATCGCCACCGCCAACGAGACATTGACCGTCCCGGTAGCGGACGTCGATAAGCGGACCCCCAGCCCGCTCTCCATGATGCCAGACGACCTGACGAAGCAGGCCACCGAGGCCGAGATCCGGGCGCTGATCGCCTACCTGCGCCACCCACAGCAGGTGCCGATCCTCGCCACGCAGGAGAACGCCAAGGAGTTCTTCAACGGCAAGGATCTCACCGGCTGGGACGGCGACAAGGAGGTGTGGTCGGTCGAGAACGGCGAGATCGTCGGCAAGACGGCCAAGGGTCTCAAGCGAAACAACTTCCTGAAGTCCACGATGGACGTGGCCGACTTCAAGCTGACTCTGAAGGTGAAGCTGGTCCCGAACTCCGAGAACAGCGGCATCCAGTTCCGCAGCGTGCCGATCGAGGGCGGCGAGATGCGCGGCCCGCAGGCCGACATCGGCAAGGGGTGGTGGGGCAAGCTCTACGAGGAGAGCGGCCGTGGCCTCTTGTGGAAGGAGGACGGAGACAAGCACGTCAAGCCGGAGGACTGGAACGAGTACGTCGTCGAGGCGAAGGGGAGCAAGGTGCGGACCTGGATCAACGGCCAGCTCTGCGTGGACCTGGACGACCCGAAGCTCTCCCGCCGCGGGGTGATCGCCGTTCAGGTCCACTCCGGCGGCCCGATGGAGGTTCGGTTCAAGGACATCAAGCTGGAGGTGCTGGGCGAGAAGAAGTAAATGGTTGTTCCTGGCGAGCCGGGAGCGTCAGCGACCCGATGGACGCCCTCCGGTCGCTGACGCTCCCGGTTCGCCAGGAACAACCGCTTCATTCCGCACAACCGGAATGCCGATCTTCCCGATGTGCGTCCGTCCGCCATCGGGGGAGATCACATGACCGGCCGCGTCCGACTCGCCACGCTCGGGGCCTTGCTACTCTGTCAGCCACTGTCCGCCCAGGTCCCCGTTTCGCCGCAGCCGCCGCAGGCCCCGTCGATGCCGGTCGCGCCGGGCGAGCCGCGGACGCTGCCGCCGAACTTCAACCCCGCCCCACCGCAACAGCCGACCGAGCCCGAGGGGCCGTTCCCGCAGCCGGACCCGTCGGTGCAGCTCCCGCTTCGCGAGGATCTCCGCCCGATCGACCACCCGACCGTCACCATCCGCCAGCAGAGCGAGAGCTGGCAGCTCTGGGCCGGGCGGTCGCTGATGCGTGACTTCGGCCCGAACCGCGTCGCCGCCGAGGAGGCGCTGCGGACCGTCCGCGAGTTGCGGCCGACCGAGTGGGCAACCGTCGGCGCGGCCCGGCCGGTCGTCGATTACGCGCTGACCAACGGCAAGCCGGCGACCTGGGCGCCGAACCCGAAGTGGTCGGTTCCGGTAGACCTGAAGTCCGTTCGCGCGATGAACGTTCGCGGAGCGTGGGTCGTACAGGACGACGCCAACATCATCCTGAACTTCGGCACCGACCGGCCCGGCGCCGAGCAGGCCGCCGCGGTCGCCCGCAAGTACGGGTTCAACCGGGTCGGGATGGTCGGCTTCCCGACGCCGGCGATGGCGTACTTCTACGCCGCCCCGGTGCTGGCGCAGCAGAACAAGGGGCCGGACCCGACCGCGACGCTGGCCCGCGTCGCCCAGGAGAACCAACTCACCCGGACCGGGGTGGCAGTGCCGGGGGTCGGGTTCGTCGGCGAGCGGCTGGTGATCGACTCGCGCAAGGTCGAGGTCCGCAAGGACCGCGGCGAGTTCGTCCTGGCCCACGGCCCGGACGTGCTGGCCCGGTTCGGCCACAGCGAGTGGGCCGCACGCGATGCGCAGAAGGTGGTGCGGGACTGCCGGTTCACCGAGTTCTGCACAGTCAGCCCGGGGGCGACGTTCTTCCTGGTCAACGGCGCCGCCCCGACCCGGGTGCCGTTCTCGGCCCAGGGGACGAAGTTCGACCCGCAGCAGGTGAAGGCCCGGCCGTTCGACGGCCGCTGGGGCGTGTTCGAGGGCGGCGGGCGGATGCTCTTCCCCGCGGCCACGAAGGAGGAGGCCGAGCACCTCGTCCGGGTCGTTCACGCGTACCAGTTCGACCAGATCTGCCAGGTCGGGCTCTCCCCGCGGGCGTCGCTGAAGTTCCTGGCGAAGACTGGCCGCTGACCGGGCCGCGGCGGTACGATGCCGGGCACGCCCGCTGGTGCGGGCGACACCCGACGGAGGCCGCCATGAGCTACGGGACGCGGTTGGGTTGGTTCGCGGGCGGGGTGGTCGCCACCCTGGCCGGGCTGGTCGCCTGGAACGCGACGCCGGTCCACTCCCAGGACGCGCCGAAGAAGGCGGACGCCCCGCCGACCTTCTGGCGGCCGGCCGCGGCGACGGCCCCCGAAGACGGCAAGCTCCGAATCATCGCCTTCGGCGCGCACCCAGACGACTGCGAACTGAAAGCGGCCGGCACCGCGGCCAAGTGGGCGGCGCTGGGGCACAAGGTCAAGTTTGTCTCCGTGACCAACGGCGACATCGGCCACTGGGGCATGGCCGGTGGCCCGCTCGCCCAGCGCCGCGCCGCCGAGATTGCGGAGTGCGGCCGCGTCCTGGGCATCGAGTCTGTCTCGCTGGACATCCACGACGGCGAGTTGCTGCCTACGCTGGAGAACCGCGCGACGATCACCCGGCTGATCCGCGACTGGAAGGCGGACGTGGTGCTCAGCCACCGGCCTAACGACTACCACCCCGACCACCGCAACGTCGGCGTGCTGGTACAGGACGCGGCGTACATGGTGACGGTGCCGTACTTCTGCCCGGACACGCCGTACCTGTCGAAGAACCCGGTGTTCCTCTACTACGAGGACCGGTTCCAGAAGCCGAACCGGTTCACCGCGGACGTGGTGGTGGCGATCGACGACGTGGTCGAGAAGAAACTGGCAGCCGTGGAGGCGCTGCACTCGCAGTTCTTCGAGGGGGGCGCCAACGGCGGCCCGCAGTTGGTCCCGGACCCGTCTGACGCGGCGAAGGTGGCCGCCCGCAAGAAGGAGGTGCGGGAGGCGTTCGCCCAGCGGTTCGCCGGCACCGCCAAGCGGTTCGGGCTGGAACTGGCGAAGTGGTACGGCGCGGACCAGGCCGGCAAGGTGAAGTACGCCGAGGCGTTCGAGGTCTGCGAGTACGGCCGGATGCCGCCGCCGGAGGAACTCAAGAAGCTGTTCCCGTTCGCGAAAGAGTAGCCCGGCGGCGCAGTACTTTGAATTAGCATGACCCCCGACGAATTCCGCGCCGCCGGCCACAAGCTCATCGACTGGATCGCCGACTACCGGGCGACGGTGGCCGAGCGCCCCGTCACTGCCACGGCTGAACCGGGCGATGTCCGCGACCGGCTGCCGGCCACACCGCCCGAGCGGCCCGAGCCGTTCGAGGCGGTGGTCCGCGACCTGGAGCAGGTCCTGATGCCGGGGCTCATGCACTGGCAGCACCCGCGGTTCTTCGGCTACTTCCCGTCGAACGCCTCGCTGGCGAGCGTACTCGGCGACCTGCTGAGTACCGGCCTCGGCGTCATCGGCCTGTCGTGGCAGGCCGCCCCCGCGCTCACCGAGTTGGAGGAGGTCGCCACCGACTGGCTACGCCAGATGGTCGGGCTGTCCTCTGCGTGGCGCGGGGTGATCCAGGATACTGCGTCCACCAGTACGCTGATCGCGTTGTTGTGTGCCCGCGAGCGGTCCACCGACTACTCGCTCGCCCGCGGCGGCTTGCAGGCCGAGGACTGGCCGCTGGTCGTGTACACCTCCGCGCAAGCCCACAGCTCGGTTGAGAAGGCCGCCCTGCTCGCTGGGTTCGGCCGGGGCAACGTCCGCGCCGTCGCCACCGACGACGCCTTCGCGATGCGCCCCGACGCACTGGAGCAGTCCGTCCGCGCCGACCTCGCCGCCGGGCGCCGGCCGTGCGCCGTAGTCGCCACCAGCGGGACGACCGCCTCCACAGCCCTCGACCCCATCGGGGCAATCACCGGCGTCGCCGGGAGGCACCGACTCTGGCTGCACGTCGATGCCGCGATGGCCGGGTCGGCGATGATCCTGCCGGAGTGCCGCTGGATGTGGGACGGCGCCGAGCGCGCCGACTCGCTCGTCCTCAACCCGCACAAGTGGCTCGGGGCCGCGTTCGACTGCTCGACGTACTACGTCCGCGACCCGGAACACCTGGTCCGGGTCATGTCCACCAACCCGAGTTACCTGCAATCCGCCGCCGACGGCCGCGCGACCAACTACCGCGACTGGGGCATCGCCCTGGGCCGACGGTTCCGGGCGCTGAAGCTCTGGACCCTGATCCGCGCCGAGGGCGTCGCCGGCTTGCAGGCCCGCCTGCGGCGCGACCTCGATAGCGCCCGGTGGCTGGCCGAACAGGTGCGAGCCACACCCGGCTGGGAGGTGGTCGCGCCGGTGCCGCTGCAAACCGTCTGCGTACTGCATCGCCCACAAGGATTGGACGACGATGCGCTGGACCGGCACACCCGCGGCTGGGCGGAGCGCGTCAACCGGTCCGGGGCGGCGTACCTGACCCCGGCGGTCCTCGGCGGACGGTGGGTAGTGCGTGCGTCCATCGGCGCCGAGCAGACCGAGCGTGCCGACGTGGAAGCCCTGTGGGCGATCATGCAGCGGGAGGCGGAACAACCGTGACACCCGAACAGCCGGCCGAACTCGACCTGGAAGCCTACCTGGCCCGGATCGGCTACGGCGGCCCGCTGCGATCGACGGCCGACGTGCTGACCGAGTTGCACCTGGCGCACGCCACGCACGTCCCGTTCGAGAACCTCGACATCATGCTGGGCCGGCCGATCCGCATCGACCTCGGCAGCGTGCAGGCGAAGCTCGTCGCGGCGGAGCGCGGCGGGTACTGCTTCGAGCAGAACACGCTCCTGGCCGCAGTCCTGACCCGGCTTGGATACCGGGTGACGCCGCTGGCCGCCCGGGTCCGGTACAACACCGACCGGGTGCTGCCGCGGACGCACATGCTCCTGCGGGTGGACCTGCCCGACGGCCCGTGGCTGGCCGACGTCGGCTTCGGCAAGATGGGCCTGCTCCACCCGCTGCCGCTGGTGAGTGGGCGGGAGGTCGAACACTATCGCTGGGGGTATCGGCTGCTGAGCGAGGACGGCGTCTGGGTCCTGCAGGCCCGGCAGCCCGAGGGGTGGCTGAGCCTGTACGCCTTCACCGAGGAGCCGCAGCACCCGACCGACTTCGAGGTGGCGAACTACTACGTCTCGACGCACCCGGAATCCCGGTTCACCCGGACGCTGACCGTCCAGCGTCCGGGCCAGGAGGTGCGGCACTCGCTGATCGATCGCGAACTGATCGTGGAACGCGGCGGCGAACCGGAGACGCGGGCGGTCGGCGAGGACGAACTGCTGCCGGTCATCGCCGAGACGTTCGGGCTACACTTCCCGCCGGGCACCCAGTTCGCCGCCCGTGCTACTTCAACTCCTTGAGCCGGATGTTCCGCCAGCGAACCTCCAGCGTGTCCGTCTTCTTGCCGATGCCGTGAACTTGCAGGGCGATGAACCCCTTCGGGTCCGCGTCGTCGGTCAGGTCGGCGGCCGGGACACCGTTGACCCAGGTCTTGATCGCGGTCCCCTTGCACTCGATCTTGAGGCTGTTCCACTCCTTCGGCTTGAACGCTTTGCGGGCCGCCTCATTCTTGCTCAGGTCTTGCAGCCATCCCCGTCGGCCCTCGTCGTAGACGCCGCCGGTGAAGGACCGCGGCGCGGGGTCGATCTCCACCTGGTAGCCGAACACCCGGCCACCGGTCCCACCCTTGATGGTCTTGCCCGCCGACTCGACGCTCTTGCCCTCCGGGGCGTAGTGGCTGCGGACCTGTACACCCGAGTTCAGCGCCGGGTCCACCTTGAACTCCAGCTCCAGCACGAAGTCACCGTACTCCTTCTCGGTGCAGAGGAACGAGTTCGGCGTGTTCGGCACGGAGGTGCCGACGATCGCGCCGTCCTCGACGCGGTACTTCGCCTTGCCGCCGCGCTGCACCCAGCCGGTCAGCGACTTGCCGTCGAACAGCTTGACCTCGCCCTCGTCCGCACCCGCCGGGACCGTAGAAACGGCCAGGCCGATCAACAGCCCCAGACCGAGCAATCGCCGTATCATCGTCGCACCTCCGGGAGAGAAACTGGCCCTCGACCGGGGCCGCCTGGAGGGGAATCATAGGAGGTGGGACGAACGGAGGGCGGACGATGTTGCTGGAGGAGTACAACTTCAGGCGCGAGGTGCTGGACGACCCCGGCCCGGTGCTGGTGGACTTCTGGGCCGAGTGGTGCCCGCCGTGCCGGATGATGAACCCGGCGGTCGAGTCGCTGTCGCGCCGGTTCAAGGTGTGCAAGGTGAACCTCGACACCAACCAGCCGCTCGCCGCGAAGTTCCGGGTCGAGGCGGTACCGACGCTGTTGATCTTCAAGGGCGGACAGGTGGTGAAGCGGTATCAGGGGGTGACGCCGGAGGAGACGTTGCGGACAGACTTGGAGGCGCTCACTCTTTCGGAGCCCGAAGCGTAAGCGAGGGTCTGGGCTAAGACCCTCGCTTACGCTTCGGGCTCCGACGGAGGTCACGGCGTCGCGGCTTTCGTGGCCGGGTCGCCGCCGAACTTCCAACTCGCCTTGTAGTCCCGCGTCAACTTCCGGCCGGTCAGGTCCGCGCGGATCATCTCCACCGGGATGCGGTTCGCCTTCAACAGCGCATTGTGGAAGTCGCGATCGGTCATCTTGCCCGAGTCCACCAGTTCCTTGCGCAGCGCCCGGAACTGCATCGCCCCGACGAGGTACGCCGCCTGGTACAGCGGCCCGTAGTTGCTCTCGAACGACCGGCGGACTTCGGCCGTCGCGTTGTCCGGCTCGAAGCCGACCCGGTCCACCAGCAGATCAACGCACTGCCGCGGGGTCATCTGCCCGAGGTGGTAGCCGAGCGAGAAGATCACCCGGCAGCAGCGGTGCGTCCGCCACACCAGGAACCCGACCCGGTCCTCCGGCGTCTTCGGGAACCCGCGGTCGTAGAGCACCATCTCCCAGTAGACCGCGTTCCCCTCGGTCCAGAATGGGGTGCCGAACAGCCCGCGATGCGGCTTCTCGCGGGCGGACGTGAACCCTTGCAGGTGGTGGCCGGGGATCAACTCGTGGTGGACGGTGGCGCGGGCGAAGTGGACGTTGTTACCGCGCAGGCTCTGGAGCTTGGCGTCGTGGGCCATCGTGCTCGTCGGGAACGACACGGTGATGACCTCGCCGCCGGTGAAGAACGGGTTGATGAGCTGCCGCTCCGGGGTCATCATCGCCATCCGCCACGTCTCGGCCGCCAGCGGCGGGACGGTCACGAGGTCGTGTTTCTTCAGGTAATCGACCGCTTCGACGGCCAGCTCGCGGATGAGCTTCGGCTGCCCGCCCGGCGGGACGTGGAGCGTCTTGACCTTCTCGACTGCCTTGCGCCAGTCGTCGCCGTAGCCCATTTCGCGGGACGCCTTCTTGAGTTCGACCTCACACCACGCCAGTTCGCCTTTCGCCAGCGCGATCAGTTCCTCCGGGGTGTACGCGATCATCTCCCCGGCGAGTTCAGCAAGCAGCGCGTCGCGGCCGATCGGCCGGCCGGTGATGCCGGTGTCGTCCTTCGGCGCGACCGGCCGGCCGCCTCCCGTCTGGCGCAGCTCCTGGCGCTTCCTCTCGCGCTCGAGGTGCGTCCGCATCAGGATGTAGTCGGTCTTTCCGTCGCGGATCAGTTCGTCGAAGTCGAGTTTCTTCAGGGCGTCGAGCCAGCGGGCCGGGTCGCGGCCGGCGCGAGGGCGGGACCGGCCGCGGCCGTAACGGTCGCCCAGGTACTGCTCGACCACCGGGACCAGTTCGCTCCGCGGCTGCGACAGCAGCGCCTTCAGGTCCGGGGCGTCGGACGGGCCTTCGGCGACCCGGTCGTGCGCGTTTACCTTCGGCAACGTGACATCCTCGTCCGGCAGCTTCACCCCCTGCTCGCGGAGCAGCTTGACGTACCCGTCCAGCACGGCGTCGGCCTGCTTGTATGGGTCCGCGAGCCACCAGGTGAACAGCGGGTCGTACCCGTCGGAGTAGCGGTGCCACGCCCGGAGCGACCGCCGCAGGTCCTCGGTGGCGTCGGCGGCGCGGGCCGCGACCTTGCGGGTGGCCGGCAGGTCCGACGGGAACTCCTTCGCCTTGATCCCGGCCTCGACGCCGGCGTGCGTCTTCCTGATCTGCTTCGCCAGTTCGGCGACGGTGCCGGCCGCCTTCACCGGGTCCACCGGCTCCATCCGACGGCGGGCCTCCTCCAGCGAGACGATCGTCTCCGCGAACGGCACCAGCGGGGCGATGGCGGCGTCCGCGGCGGCGCGGGCCTCCAGTTCCTTCCGCTCCGACTCGATCCGGCCGCGGAGCGAGACCAACTCCTCGCGGGCCGGCGGGCTCAGCCTGTCCGAGTCCACCGCTTTTAGTGCCGCGAGCCAGTCGGCGTAGAACTTCCGCAGCCGGGCGGTGCGGGTCGGGGACATCGGGACGGCGTACGTCCGCGTCAGGCTGCCGCGGTCCGCCTCGAACCGGCGGGTCACAGTCAGTGCCTCGTTCTGCGGTTTCACTATCAGGGCCGCGAGGTCGAGCGGTTCCGGCTCCTTCTCCTTCGTCTTCGCCGGTGGATCGGCTTCCTTCTGGAGCGGCGGATCCTTCTTCGCCGGCGCCTCGGCCACCTTCGGCGTGGCATTGCGGTCGGGCGGCTCGACCCCTTGCAGGTGGCGGACGAAGAAGTTCAGCAGCCGCCGCCGGCCGTACGCCCCGCCCATGCCATGACCGCCGCCCGGCACCATCAGGAAGTCAAAGTCCTTCCCGGCCTTGATGAGCGCGTCGCAGAGCCGGTACGTCGATTCCGTCGGGACGTTGGTGTCCATCTCGCCGACGATCAGCAACAGCTTGCCGGTCAAGTGGTGCGCGTTGTCGATGTTGGACGATGCGGCGTACTGCGGGCCGACCGGGTAGCCCATCCACTGCTCGTTCCAGCTCGCCTTGTCCATCCGGTTGTCGTGACAGCCGCAGCCGGACACCGCGACCTTGTAGAAGTCGCCGTGGAACAGCAGCGCCCCGGTCGAGTTCTGCCCGCCGGCCGAGCCGCCGGTGATGCCGACGCGAGAGATGTCGTAGTACTGGTACTTCTTCGCGGCCGCCTGGTGCCAGAGGATACGGTCGGGGAACCCAGCATCCTTGAGGTTCTTCCAGCAGACGTCGTGGAACGCCTTCGACCGGTTGGCGGTGCCCATGCCGTCCATCTGCACGACGATGAACCCCAGGTCGGTCAGGTCCGAGAACCGGCGGGACGGGCTGAACGCCTTCGGCACGAACGACCCCTGCGGCCCGGCGTAGATCTGCTCGATCACCGGGTATTTCTTCGCCGGGTCGAAGTCCCGCGGCCGGCAGATGATGCCCCAGATGTCGGTCTTGCCGTCGCGGCCCTTCGCCACGAACACCTCTGGCGGCTCCCAGCCAGTTGCCTTCAGATCGGTGACGTCCGCCTCTTCAAGCTGGCAAACGAGCTTGCCGTCCGACGTGCGCCGCAGCTCGTGGACGGGCGGCCGGTCCACGCGGCTGTAGGTGTCAATCAGGTACTTGCGGTCCGGCGAGAACTGCGCGGTGTGGGTGCCGTTTCCCTCCGTCAGCGCGACCTGGCCGGTGCCGTCGAAGTTGACCCGGTAGTTGTGAGTGAAGTACGGATCCTGGTCCGTGTTCTTGCCGCTGGCGCGGAACCAGAACTGCCGCTTCTCCTCGTCGATGCGGTCGATGCCGCGGACGACGTACTCGCCCCTGGTGATCGGGTTCTTGACTTCGCCCGTCTTCGCATCGATCAGGTACAGGTGCCGCCAGCCGTCTCGCTCGGAGGCGTACACGATCTCGTCTGACTTCTCCAGCCACGTCACCATCGGCACGCCGACGCTCTCCGCGTGGGCGGTCCAGATGAACGTCTCGGACTTCTCGTCGATCAGGTTGCGGGCCTTGCCGGTGCGCGCGTCCACCTCTGTCAAGCGGAACCGCTGGTGGCCGCGGTCCACCTGCTGGTAGGTGAAGGTGCGGCCGTCCTTGCTCCACCGGATTCGGGGGGAGCCGAACGTGACCTTGTCCACCTCGCAGCCGACCGTCTTGCCGGAGGCGACATCGATGAGGCACAGGTCGAAGGCGGTGAACTTGTCGCCGGGCAGCGGGTAGGGCCGGGTGTGCAGCTTCGCGCGGCCGCCGTCCCGCGGCGACGACTCGACCAGGTAGACCTCCTTGCGGTCGCCCGGCTCAATCCGCCACGCAACCAGGGACTTCGAGTCCGGCGACCAGGAGAGCATCCCGTAGCCGCACTCCGGCTTGCCGTCCCTGGTGAGGGCGATCTCCTTGCCGTCGGCTTCGCGGAGGCAGACGTTGTCATCCTTGACGATCGCGGTCCACTTGCCGTCCGGCGAGCGGGGCGAGCGGTCGGGCGCCTTCGGTCGGCGCGGCTGCTGCGCGGCCTCGACCTCCGTCACCCAGGGGGACTCGAACTCGTCCGGTATTGTCTCTTCTGACTCCTGACTCCTGACTCCTGACTCCTTCTCACCACGGACGCACTTGTAGGTACTCAGGTCGCAGTTCCAGGTCACTCCGGCGGCCTCGAAGCGGACCGCCTTGCCGCCGTCGCGGTACTCGATCTCGTCGAACGGCAGTCGGTCGGCGGCGTACTCTTTGCGGCTCGCCTTCGACAGCGCCGCGGCGAGCTTCGCGTGGTCGAATGCCGGGGCTTTGGTCCCCTTCTCCGCATCCACCAGGACGAACTCGCGGGTGCCACCCTTGAGGTCGTTGCGATACCAGAAGCGGGTCCCGTCGGCGAACCAGTGCGGCGTGATCCGGTCCTTGTAGACGCGAGCCGCGCCCGGCCCACCGCGGCCCTGCCGCTGGTACGGAGACGCGGGTTCGTCGGCCCTCGCCTCCGAGCCAACGACAACTGAGGCGAGCGCGAGGAGCAGCGCGGCGCGGGGCATGGTCGCACCTCGGAGGATGAGCAGGTCCGGTTGGGGGACAGCTTACCCGAGAGGAGCGGCCGGGGGACTGGTCGAACATGAAAAGGAGATGAGATGGGACTGGGACCGCGGCCGTCCCGGCCGCTCTGCTCCACCGGTCGGGGCGCTCGGTGTCGTCGGAGGCCCCCGACCGCAGTAGTAAGAGCGGCCGGGACGGCCGCGGTCCCAGGTTACTTCTTCGCCTCGCGCAGTTGTCGGTCCAGGTCGGCGATGCGGTGCGGGGCGTCGCCGAAGTGCGGCGGCCAGGGGCGGGCCCTCAGCTTGCCGATCGTCGTGGCGGCCTTGTCGTACTGCTTCTCGTGGAGCTGCGCCGCCGCCAGGCCGATCAGCCCCGTCGGTTCCAGGGCGCGGATCTTCGCCACCTGCTCCCAGTGCTTGATCGCGTCGGCCCACCGGTCCTGCCGCTGGCGGATCTCCGCGAGAAGCTGGTGCCCCTCCGACTCGTTCGGTAACACCTCCACAATAGACGTGAACGCGCGCTCGGCCTCACCGCCGCGGTCGAGCGCGGCGCACCGGGTGCCCAGCTCCTCGTAGAGCTTGATGTCCCGCCGCTTCAACTCCAGCGTCCGCATCACCTGACCGATCGCGCCGTCCGGGTTCTTCATCTTGTCGTAGCACTCGACGAGCGTCTTGAGCGTCTCGGCGTCGTTCGGCTGGGCGGACAGGGCCGTCTGAAGCTGGGCCACCGCCGGCAGGTACTGGCCCTTCTCGAAGTACACTTGCCCGACCGCCTTGCGGACCACCGGGTTGACCAGCCCGCTCTCGGCCGTCTTGGCGTCCAGCCCCTGAACGACTGTGTCCAGGTTCGCGGCGGCCGCGACGACCGACCGCAGGCTGTTCAGAGCCTCCGCCCGGCCCTGGACGTGGCCGGCCCAGCTCACGATCGCCCCGCTGGCGGCGTCGATCGCCTCGGTCGTTTGGCCGAGCGCCGAGTGGGCGGCGGCGAGATCCTGGTAGTATCGCGACAGGGTGCCGTTGCCGATCCCGCGGTTCGGCTGCGTCCGCTGGTGCAGCGAGATCAGCTCGCCGAGGATAGCCACCGCCCGCGGATAGAGCTTGCACTCGACGGCGCTGTGGGCCAGGGCGGCCATCGGCCCCTCGCCCCAGCGGTCCTTGTGGCGGAAGTGCGTCTCCGCCACCGCGAACGCCTCCCCCAGTTCGCGCCGCCGGTCGGTCCGGTGGTACGCGGTGAACAGGAGCGTGCGATAACCCAGCGCGTCTGGCGACCGGTCGATCAGTGGAACGAGTAGCGCGATCGACTCCTCGAACCGGTCCCGCCCGTGCAGGTACGTGACGAGCTGCCCCTGCCCGTTGTCGTCGAGCAGCTTGCGGGCGTGGGCGTCGTACATCACCTCGATGGCCCGGTCCTGCCGGTTGCAGCCGCGGTAGAAGTACTCTGCGATATACTTCACCGCCTCGCCGGAGTGCTTCCGCTCGGCGTACACCGCCTCGGCCGTCCGTGCGAACTCGCCCTCCATCTCCTGCCAGTAGTAGCTGTGGTTGGCCTGGTACATCACCCGGTTCCGCTGCCGCATCGTCCGCAGGTCCTGGCCCAGCTCGGCCAGCACGATCCGCAGCAGCCGGCCCTCCAGCTTCGGCGGCAAACCCTTCGCCTCGGACCGCCACTGGGCCAGCATCCAGCCGTGCCGCGACCAACCGTCCTGGTTGTTCTGCTTGAACCACACCGGCTCCTGCTCGACGCGGTCCACCAGGAACGCCACCGCCTCGGCGGCGTCGATCAGTTGCCGCAGGGTGTTCGCCACCTGGTTGACGATCGACTCGTAATGGTTCGTCTGCGTCTTGAGCATCGGCGGCAGCGCCTTGTGGGCGAACGCCCTCAGGTCGGCCTCGACGGTCGGGATCTTCTTGTCACGTCCCGTCTGGTAGACGCGGCAGAGCAGGTTTATCAGCTCGTACCGGTGGTTCGGCTCGGCCTCCGTCGCCTCGGCGGCGATCCGGTCCGCGAGCGCCCGGTACAGCTTCGCCCCGGTGCCCAGTGACACCGCGTTGTCGCTCTGGAGCGTGCGGTGGTACAGCTCGTTGAGCTGCACCGACAGCCACCGCGTCTCGTCGGCGCTGCCGGGCC
The DNA here is from genome assembly GCA_035539575.1 of Fimbriiglobus sp. GTDB lineage: Bacteria > Planctomycetota > Planctomycetia > Gemmatales > Gemmataceae > DASSAT01. The sequence continues at coordinate 15,179 of DATLIF010000200.1, forward strand.
TCTTCAGGTAGCGTTGCAGCAACTCCTCGGCGGTTGCATGCTGCTTCAACCCCTCGAACATTGACACGATGGTCGCGGCCGGGCCGCGAGCCTCGGGCTGGAAGAAGCCGCCGCGGGCCTTGAGGTGTTCGTCGAGTGCCGCCTGTAACAACTCGACGCCCTCCTTCTGCCGGGACTGGTAGCCGAGCACAACCGCGAGGTTGTTCGCCATGTGCAGCCGCTCGGTGGTGTTCGGCTTCGCCCCGGCGTATAGTTCGCGCAGCTCCCTCAGTTGCTCCGTGGCCAGTTCCTTCTGGGAGACGTGCCCGAGGCTCCGAAGGAGGTTGCTCAGCATCAGCGGCTCGCCGTCGGCCCAGGGCCGTGCGAACGCCCGCTGCATTGCTTCCAGTGCCTTTGCGGCGTGCGGCCCCGGCTGGTTGATGACTTCCGAAGCCCGCCGGCGGACCTGCACCTCTAACAGGTCCAGCGCCCGCAGGTCGGTCGGCGCCTGCGTCCGCTTGCGGAGGGTGTCGATGCGCGCCAATAGTTCGTCGGCGGCGGCCTCGTCGCGCAACTCGTTGAGGACCGGCTGCATTCCTTCGAGGAACGGGTAGACCTTGCCCGCGGACTGGCCGATCACCGCGTCGGTCATCACCGCCAGGAGCCGGAAGTCGCGGCACGCCTGGTAGAACTGCAGGAGCTGGTGCAGGTGGTTCTGCGGGTGGCTGGACTTCTCGAAGAGCGCCGCGAGGATGCGGAGTACGTCCTTGTCCAGCTCCGTCGGGACGTGCCCGCCGCCGCGCTGCCAGGGGCGGAGTTTCGCGTAGAGGAGCTGCTGAAGCTGGTTATCGTCCACCGCCTTGAAGGCGTTCACCTCGGCCCGCTCGTGGGCGGCTGGCTTGTTCACAGCCATATACCACCCGGCGAGCGCCTGGTAGCCGCCAAAGCCCAGATCGCCGCTCTTCTCGACCGCCTCGAACAGCGGGATCGCCTCGTTGATGCGGCCCAGTTCGGCGAGCAGGTAGCCCAGAGCGGTCCGCCAGCGGCCGTCGGCGTCGCCGGCCTTCACCCACGCGGAGAGTGCGGCTTCGAGTTCCTTCGGCTGATCCAGGGCGACGAGGAATTGGAACTTGGCGGCCTTCCAGTCCGGCTCGCCCGGCTCGGCGGCGATGCCGACATCCAGGTACTTCAGCGCCCGCTCCGCCGTCTCTGGTCCGGCCTCCTTGCGGACGGAGAGGGCCAGTGCCATCGTCAGGTATCGGTCGCGCAGCAGGTCGTCGAGCTGCTGCCGTGGGGTCGGCACCTCGTCCTCCGGCCGGGCCTTCGGGGCGTCGCCGAGGAACGCCCAGACCGTGGCCGCCAGCGGCTTCGGGTCGGCGTCGGCCTTCGCCAGCAGGTACAGCCGCTCGGCGTCGGCCCACGGCTGAAGGCCGTCGGGCAGATCCAGCTTCGACAAGTGGCCCGCGTAGGCGGTGCGAGCCTGCTTCAGCAATTCGACCTGCTTCTTGATTAGCTCGGTGCGGGTCAGCTTCTCGGGCTCCTTGAGCCCCTTGCGTAGCTCGTCGTACCGGGCCTGCGTGTTCCGGTCGGTGAGACGGTGCAGCGCCGCCACCTGGGCGGCCAGCCGGGCGTCGGGCTGCTCCGCCGGGCCGAGCTTCGGCAAGAGCGCCAGCGCTTCGGCCTCGCGTTGCGCGTTCCAGGTCGCCTGGAGTAGCCCCTCGAACAGCCGGTTCGTGTAGTCGGCGTGGTGCGCCGTCGGACCCTCGGCGAGCTGGAGCCGGAGGAAGTCGAGATACTCGTCCGAACCGACCCGCGCGGACAGCAACTGGCCGCCCCAGTGGCCGAGCTGGTGCCGCTGCTCTGTGTCCGTCTCCTTCGCCCACCGGCCTTGCACCGCGCCGATCACCTTCACCCACTCGGCCTTCTCGACCGCGGGGGAGTGGGCCAGCACGACCGACAGCAGGTGGTTAAGCCGCGGGATCGGCAGTTCGGCGACGCCGCGCACGAGCCGGTCGAACAGCTCGCTCTGGACGCGGCGGCCCTCGTCGGTCTGCTGGAACTGCCAGGAGTCGAGGACGGTACTCGCCAGCGGGTAGTGCTTCGGGTGGTCGATGAAGAACAGGGCGGCGTCGGCCAGTGGCTTGTGCCAGCGCGGGTCGGGGCGGTCGGTGTTCAGGTTGTGCCCGTGGCCAGCCGCGGCCCGCTCCGCCGCCACGAACCGCGCCCGCACCGGGGCGGTGATCTCACCCTGGACCTGCGCCGCCCGTAGCCACTTCGCGATCTGCCAGTTCGCCGTCTGCTGCTCGCCGGTACGGATCAGCACCGACAGGTGACGCGCGTACGCCGTCTCCGAATCCGGGTTCCGCTTCACCCAGTCGGTCAGGAACTCCTTCAACTCCGGCAGCCGGCCGAGTTGTTCCAGCCACCCGGCGTAGGTGGACCGCAGCGACTCTTCTTCCGACCCTGCCCAGCCACCGTCGCGCAGTTGCTTACCGACGAACGCGAAAGCCGCCGTGTGGTCGCCGCGGTTGAACAGCGACTGGGCGTACTGCGTCTGTGCCCCGTGGTCGCGCGGGTTCTCCTCGGCGATCTGCTTCTCCAGGGCCAGCGCCTCTTCGGGCTTGCCCGCGTTTCGGAGAGCGTTCACCCGGCTCTGCCGCCAGTTCCGACGCGACGCGGCGTGCGGCGGCAGGTCGGCATAAACCGGGGCGAGCCGGTCGGACAGTTCCAACAACTCGTTGGGAGCAACAGCCGACTGTGCCACACTGGACAGGTAGTCAGCCAGCGCCAGCCGGTCGCCACCGGCAGGAATCTTGACGACGTCGGCGGCCCCGGCGAGCAGCCGCTGGCGAAGTTCCTCCCCGCGGCGGCTGGCCTGGAGGAAGACCGTCCGCAGCCATTTCACACCGGGCTTGCCGGCCGACAGCTTTTCGATCGCGTCGAGGTGTTCGCCGACCTTCGCCCACTGCTGGAACGCGGCGTAGTGGTTCAGCAAGGCGAAGTGCTCATCCGCCCCGGCCTTGTCGGCGGCCTTCTTGGCCTCCGCGACCGACGGAGCCGGCGTCCGCAGCAACAGCACCCCGTCGCGGCCGGCCAGCATCCCCTTCACCCCGTCCGCGAACCCGGTGGCGTCCGACGCGGTGACGGTCTGCGTGACGCGGGCGGTGCGGCGGCCGTTGCCGTTGACCGTCTCCGACGTCCGCGCCCACCACGACCCGGCGACCTCGACGAAGTCGGAGAAGGTGGTGACGGAGGTTTGCTTGCCGTCGTGCCGCTGCTCCACCCGTGTGACGACGCGCCGCCGCGGGTCGGTGTGGAAGCGAACCTCGTAGTCCGCGTTCGTCTGCTTGACCGACAGGGCGACCCCATCCTCAGACTTCTCGACGGCCGCCGTCATGTGGGCGTACGTCTCATCGAGCGGGGTCAGCGAGAAGTCATTGAGGCCCAGCGGCGGACTCTGCGGCTCGGCCGGCGTGCTCTCCCGCACCCGGCCGAGCCGGAAGGCGGCGCCGAACACGCCGCGTTCCTTCGCATCGCACCACTCGGTGAGGGTCTGCCCGGCGTCGGTCTCGGTGCGGCTCGCCCAGGCGGACGGCGACACCAGTTCTACCCGCCGTTCGGTGCCGGTCAGGGTGCCGTCGCGGGCGTCGAAGGAGTCGGCCCGCCGCTCGACGGCCACACCGCCGGCGAACTTCGCCAGAGCGCCGGTGCGGAGCAGCGACCGGGCCAGGTCGCGGGCCTCCTTCGGCCAGTCGGACTTCGGAGGCGCGGCCGCCTTCGCCGGGGCCGGCAGGTGCGGGAACAGCGGATCGAACAAGCGGGTCGCGTCGTACCCGGGCCGGTTCAGACCACGGCCCCGGAAGCTGTACGGCTTGCCCGCGGCCAACGCATACCCGCCCGGAAGCTGGCCAGGCTCGAACGCCCGGCGGCCGCCCAGGGCTCCGCTGTACGAGCCGTAGGCGAAATCCGCCAGCTTCTTCCGGTCCGTCGCCCCCTCGCCGCCGAACCACTCGTTGACTGCCGACGTGTCCAGGTCCCAAACCGATTTGTCGAGCCTCTCCTCACGCTTCTCGGCGTCGTTCAGGTCGTTGAGCCGCTCGCCCGCCTCGGCCTGCCTGTCCTTGGCCTCCGACTGGCCCAGCACCAGCGACCCGTTCACCCCGGCATCGCTGTTCACATTGGCTGTCAACGCCACCCCCAGCGTGACCCGATCTTGATCCATCCCGTTCATGAAAAAGAGGTCGGGACTCGCTTCGCCCCGCCCGGCACGGCCGAAGCTACCACCGCCACCACCGAAGCCACCCCCAAAGCCGGCGCCGCCGGCAGAGCGATTTCCCGGGTATGCGCTGACCGCGGGGTCGCGTCCGAACTGGTCGAACCAGTTCATCACGTTCCGCCGTAGTCCGACCCGCCACTGGCCGGCGCGTTTCATCTGCTGCCGGGCCAGTTCGAACTCGGCCTGGTCGCGGCCCTTCGCGAAGAACTGCTCGCCGTCCCGCTGCTTGAACCGCTGCTTCACCTTGAACCGCTCCCGGTCGGCGTCCGACTCCAGCACCAGCAGCGACGTGTACGGCGTGATGATGCCGAACTCCTCGGACAGCGCGATCACGTCGTCGCGCACCGCGTCCGTCTGCGGCTGCTCCAGCAACTTGTCGAGGTGCATCCGCGCCCACAGTCGAGGGAGGAACGAGTTACCCTGCTCGGCGTCCGCGAGGGTCGCCCGCGCCGTATAGCGGACCTCCTTGCCGCCCTTCTGGCCGGTCACGACGACCTCGCCGGTCTGGTCCTTGCCTCCTGGCTGGTAGCGGCCGATCAGCACCTGCTGCGTGCCGGGGACGAGGTTTGGCAGCACCTCGGGGTAGACCATCGCGGTCTGCCAGCCCTTGAACTCGACGCGCAGGTCGCGGACCGGCGGCCTCGTCATCTCGCCGAGCAGTTCCAGCGCGACCGCCACCGGCGTCTGCTCGGTCGTGACGCGCCGCACCGACCCGCCGCCGAGGCTACCGATGGTCTTCATCACCACCGGCTCGAACGCGCTGCCCAGCGCCACCGCGTGGAACGTCGCGCCGACGCCGCTGGTCGTGTACATGCCCTTCAACCGCTCGGCGAACGCCTGCGGGTTGGCGTCACCCGTCGTGATGATGCCGTCGCCGAGGTAGACCACTTGCGACCGCTGGCCGCACTGCTTGAACGTGGAGTCGAACGCCCGGTCCAGGTCGGTCCAGCCTAGTGACGTCCGCCCGGCGAGGAACGTGCGAGCCTGCTGCACCTTCTCCGGCGTCGCCGGCTGCGGCCTGTCGAACGCCCAGTCGGCGTTCACATCGCAGGCCGCGAGGTTGAAGGTGTCCTTCGGCGTCAGCGACTCCAGCACCGCCGCGGCGACGGCGGACTGGTGGCCGCGCTGGCTGGGGTCCATCGACGCGGACGTGTCGCAGACCAACCGCACGTCCAGCGGCCCGGCGTCCGCGATCAAGTCGCGAGCGGGGGCCGCTTCGACCGGCGGCGTCACCTGACAGAGGAAGTACCCGTCCGCGCCGCGGCGGTGCGGCACGACCGTGACGACCGGGGCTTGCTCCGCGACCTCGACCACCGCCTCGAAGTCCCGCGTCGGCGTGTGCTCCTGGGCCGCAAACTCCAGGTGGGCGGAGTTCTCAGCCTTCTGCGTCCGGCAGGTGTGCGTCGGCGACGCGACGGACTTTAGCGGCGTGGCTGAGTGAACACGGAAGTCGATCGACAGCTCCTTGAGCGGGTGCTGTTGAAGCATCTTGCTCTGGAGGGCGTAGCTGTAGCGGTAGCTGTTCCCCTTCAGCGGCAACACCTGGGTGTAGGTGATGCGGATGCGCTTCTCGGAGTGCGGGAAGATCGGCCAGACGCGGGCCTTGAAGATGTTGCCGCCGGCCCACTCCAGCAGGCCCGGGTCGCGCTTCTCGCGCATGATCTCCTCGTAGATCTCCCGGGCACGCTGCTTCTCGACCACGTCCGCCTCGACCATCTGGTCGCCGATCCACATGGCGAACCCGGCGATGGAGGCGTCCTGCGGCAGCGGGAAGTGGAACTGCCCTTCGAGTTGCCCGTCGGTATGGTTGACAAACGTCTCCTCGATGGTGGTCCGGGCGATCTGGTCGCGGACCTCCACCGAGACCTTGTGCGTGCCGACCGTCAGCGGCACGTTGCGGCCGTCCACTTTCGCCACCAGCGAGCCGATCGACTCGTTCGCGGTCGCCCCCTTGAACCCCTTGAGCCACGTCGGCGACTTCACGACGGCCAGTTGCTCGTTCGTGACGCGGTAGAAGCTGCGTTCCGTGACCGTCACCTTTTGCCCGCCGGGGCCGAGCAGTTCGATGGGCGTGCCCTTCGCCGGGCTGACCTCGGCCTCGCCCTCGTGCAGGCGAACCTGCGTCGGCTTGACCACCTCGACCAATCCACCGGGGCCGACGATCACGGCGGCTTGCGGCAGCAACCGCAGTGTGGCCGCGTTCGCCCCGCGGACGTCGGCGCGGACCCAGTCGCCGGGCATCAGGAGCACATTGGGCCGGACCGGCGTCCACCGGCCGTAGTTCATCGGCTTGACGCTGACGATCCCCTGGACATCCACCACCTTGCCGACCCGGCCGTCTTCGGAGAGCGTGTTGCTGACGGCGAACTTCTCCGGCGGCACTGGTTGACCTTGCGCGACGACCAGCAGCGACGCGATCACCTGGTCCGCCCCGCCGCGAACGGCGACCGCCCGCACGGCTCGCAGTTGACCCGTGGCAGCCTCGGCCTCGGCCTCGACGGTCAGCGGGGAGCCGTCCCGGTCCGCCAACTCCACCCGGTAAACATTCACCGGATTCCCGTCGCGATCGGCGACCGCGGCGGGGTGCGACTCGCGGAGTGCATCCGGGCTAGGCCGTGGCAGGCCGAGCAGGCCGAACACGTCCAGCCCCGGTCGGTCCGGGCGGAAGTAGTCGGCCACGCCGGGGGTGACACGGTTGACCTTCTCGTCGATGCGGTAGACGTTCGGCCCCTGGGCAATGAGGTACTTGTCGGCCGACTCCTCCCAGCGGAGCTTGTTCTCCGGTCCGACGTAGACCTCGGCGGTCTGGCCGTTCTTCGTAACGCGCAGGTGCAGGCCGTCGGCGTCCGCGACGCCGTCGAGCACCTGCGCCAGAGGGGCTGGCCCCGCCGGCGAGGAGAGGAAGTACACGCCGGTCGCGATCAGCACCGCCGCGGCGACGGCCGCGGCCGTCAGGCGGGCCAGGAACGTCGTCATCGAAGACCTCCGGGCAGGCGCGGGCACGGCCGGGGCCGGGGCCGCGGCGAGGAACGCTTCGGTGGACCGGTCGCGGAGTCGGGCGAGGAAGTCAGAGTCGGGCGGAGGCGCGCCGCCGTTGGCCGACGCGAGCAGGCCGGCGAGCGGGTCGGCGGTGTCGTCGTGCGGGGTCATGTCTGCGTCTCGAACGGTCGGTCGGCCGCGGGGGCGTGGCGGACGAACGCCTCCCGGAACGCCTGCCGCGCCCGGGCGAGCTTCGACCGGACGGCCCCATCGGTCGTCCGCTCTCGATCGGCGATGGCTTCCACCGAATCGCCGTCCAGGTACTTGGCCGTCAGCAACATCTCGTAGTCGGCCGGCAGTTCCGTGAGCGTGGCCCGGACGAGCGTGGCCAACTCCGCGGCGTCGGAACCGTCGGCCTGGCCGTCCAGGTGCCGGGCAAGTGTCCCGTCGGTGACGAATTTCTCTCGGACGCGGTGCAGGCGGTCGAGCTTGCGGTAGTGCAAGGCGACGTGGACCCGGGCGATGCCCCACACCCACACCCACAGGGTGCCCCGGGCCGGGTCATAGGTGCGGGCCGAGCGCGCGGCGGCCAGGAATGTCTCCTGGACCACGTCGGCCACGTCCGCGGCGCACGGCCCCATCAGGCGCGCGACCGAGCGCCAGACGCGCACGGCGTAGGCGTCGTACAGCGCCCGCCAGGCGTCCGGGTCGCCCCCGCACAGGCCGCGGGCGACGTCGCGCTCCTGGTGTTCGTCCATAAGCCGGCCGGTCCGCCGTTAGGCCCTCGGAGGCGCTCGCCCGGTGTCGCACGGTACAGGGGGTTTGCGCGCCGCCCGGAGAATGTGTCGCGAAAAACCGACGACCGGCGCGCGGAAAGTGAACCGCCCGACCGCAACCCGTGCGGCACAGGCAGGTTGGAGATGAGACGAGGAGCGAGACCGCACCGCTGAACAGTCTTACCCGCATACATGGTCGTGCGCCGTGTCGCCTTCTTGAGATGTCGCGGGCCGCGGGTTACAGTACCAGGTCGTCCCGAGACCGAGACCGTTCATGTCGGATACGCCTCACGAACTTTCCAGGCCCGAGCAGGAGGCGCCGGACGCGCGGCGGCCCGACGCCCCACACACGAGGGCCGACACCAGGACGGCCAAGGCCCCACCGGGACTTGACGCAGACTCGGCTACGACCGCAGGCCCGTTTGCCGACCGGCTGCTCAAGCTGGCCGGCGCGCCGCCGGACGACGTGTTGCCGACCTCGCCCCCCGGCTACGCGATCGAACGGGAGCTGGCACGGGGCGGGATGGGGGTGGTGTACCGCGCCCGACAGGAGACACTGAACCGGGACGTGGCGGTCAAGATGGTGCTCGGGGCGGCCCCGATGGACCTGGTCCGGTTCCTGGCCGAGGCGGAGTCTGCCGCCGCCGTGGACCACCCGCACGTCGTCCGG